>JAZRNQ010000084.1:0-10245 GCA_045648285.1 Bacteroidales bacterium
GGTAGGATATATCAACGAAAACCAAGTCGCTCTCGGTGAGACTACATTCGGCGGACGCACAGAACTCATCGACCATAAAGGTCTCATCGACTACGGAAGTCTCATGTTCATGGCTCTCGAACGCAGCACCTCAGCACGCGAGGCGATAAAAATCATGGCAGACCTCGTTGAAGAATACGGCTACGGTAGCGACGGAGAGACATTCTCAATATCAGACGCCAACGAAGTATGGTACATGGAAATCATCGGCAAAGGATATAATCCTGTATATGACAAGAAATCAAACGACACTGTTAACGCCGACAAACGCGCGGTATGGGTAGCAATTCGAATCCCTGACGGTTATGTATCAGGACACGCCAACGCAGCTCGTATCAGCACTTTCCCACTCCGCGACGGAAAGAAATCAATAACCGACAAAGACTGGAAGAAACTTTATAATCAGGATGTTGAAGTGATTTACAAACATGACATCATCGAGTTCGCAAGAAGAAAGAAATACTTCATCGGCAAGGACGCCGACTTCGACTTCAGCGCTGCCTTCGCCCCTGTCGATTTCGCAGCTGCTCGTATCTGCGACCTCCGCGTATGGATGATGTTCAACGACGTATGCGACGATATGGATCAATATTGGGATTACGCCACAGGTAAAAACCTTGAAGGTCCAAGAATGCCACTTTATGTGAAACCGAACAGAAAAATATCTTTAGACGACATGATGTATTTCATGCGTAACCACTTCCAAAACACAGAATTGGACAAGACACAAGGTGCAGGTGCCGAACCATTCGGTTCTCCTTACCGCTGGACTCCTCTTTACTGGGAATACGAAGGACAAGAATACTTCCACGAGAGAAGCACCGTCACACAACAGACAGGATTCTCTTTCATAGCTCAGACAAGAAACTGGCTTCCAAATGAAATAGGCGGCATCATCTGGTTCGGCGTCGATGACACTAACTCAACGGTTTACACTCCATTCTACTGCTCCATCACTGAAGTGACAGAAGAATTCAGACAAGGCAACGGCAATATGATTTCCTATTCCGACAACTCAGCATTCTGGCTCTTCAACAGAGTGGCACATTTCAAATATCTCTTCTATAACAGAGTCATCGGCGACATACAAAAAGTACAAAAAGAATTAGAGACATCATATCAGGAACAAGTCAAGGCGACAGATGCGAAGGCATTGAGTATGATAGAAAACTCTAAAGAAGAGACCATTGCTTTCTTGACCGACTTCTCATCACAAGCTGGACAAAACACCTTCAGACGCTGGAAGGAATTAGACAACTTCTTATTGGTTAAATATTTGGACAGCAATATCAAACAAGAAGAAAACGGCAGATTCATCGACAACGGCCACGGCTATCCAGCGAAGCCAAAACAAGCAGGATATCCAGATTCTTGGAAGAAGAGAATTGTGGAGGAAATGTAAAGACACCGAGACTCTAAGACTCCTAGACACCAAGTAGAGACGTTTCATTGTTTCCTAAGTATAAACACAATGAAGCGTCTCTTTTTAATTAGGAGTTATTTTCTCTTGCAGAGGCTTATAATAATTTCTTTGCGTCTTTGCGAGAGATTTTTTGTGAAAATTTTCAACTTTCAGTTTTCAGTTTAAAATAAAAACAAAGGACGCGACCAATCGCGTCCCTTATTGTCTTATTGTCTTAAAAAAACGAAGTAATAATATCTTTAATCACAACGACAGCAACTACTATAGAATAGACGACTTTCAACAATGTTCCAGCGACGAATCCCACGAAAGATCCTATTGCTGAACGCCAAGCGAGATTGTCGTCAACACCAGACATCTTCTCTCCTATATAAGCACCAACAAATGGTCCTGCCAAAATTCCAATGAGGCCGAATGGTCCTATAACGATTCCTAAAATTGGTAAGACAACAACACCTACAACCAATCCTATGGTGCTGCCTCTTACTCCTGCCTTAGTGCCGCCAAATTTCTTTGTTCCCCATATTGGAACAAAATAGTCTACAATTGTTATCACTGCACACAAGACACCATATATAATTAATGTCTCATTTGAGTAGGTTATGTCAGTAAAAAAATGCAACAAAAGCATCGCTGCATAACTAATAGGTACGCCAGGAAGTCCTGGAACTACGTCACCAACAATTCCAACAATAACGCAAATAACTGCTAATAAAAAGATTAGATATTCCATAACTTTTAATTTAATACTACCTAATAAATTTTAACATACTACACATAAAATTTTAACATACTACAAAGATACATTTTATTTCAAAGCCATCAATTATTTTTATACTTTTGCCAAACCAGCAAACCACTATTGATATGAAACGTTTTTTAATTTCAGGATTCTTTATCCTATTTTCATTTGCGCCTGCATCTGCATGGAACCTACTTCTGCCCAACGGAGGAAGAACAACATCCCTTGGCAATTGTTCCGTCGCACTGAATGATTTCTGGTCGTGCCACAACAATCCAGCAGGATTAGCTTCTTTAAAAGACATCAGCTTTGGTTTTTCTTACCAAAACAAATTTATGCTTAAAGAATTAGGATATAAAAACGCTGGTGTTGCACTGCCATTAAAGACAGGTGTCATTGCCGTTTCATTCTCACAATTTGGTTATAGTTTATATAATGAAAACATTATCGGTATCGGACTTTCCAAAAACTTCGGCGACAAGTTCTGTATCGGACTAAAGCTTGATTATCTGTTTTTCAATTTCTCAGGAGAATACGAAGACAAATCAGTCCCGACATTCGAGCTAGGAATGCAATATAACATTAACGAGTCATTATGTATCGGAGCTTATGTCTTTAATCCTGTTGGTGTAAAGATAATATCACTTAACAAAGATAAGATCCCAATAATCATGAGATTAGGCTTATCGTATTATATCAACGAAGAGCTCATGGTTACAAGTGAAATAGAGGAAAACTTTGAACACGACTTTTCATACAGATTCGGACTGGAATATGAATTATACGAAAAGCTATTCATCAGAAGCGGATTTCAATTGAATCCAGAATTGTTCACATTCGGAGTTGGCTACCATTACAAAAGATACATCGTTGACGTCTGCGCACAAATGAATCAAATATTAGGTGCATCATTAAACTGCAGCTTCATTTTCAAAATTAAAAGAAACGGATGAAAGGAGGATTTGGTTATGAAAAGGTTATTTCTTTTATTGATAATAAGCACAATACATATTAACATCTATGCTCAAATCGACAATGATTTGATAATAGATTATTTTGAAAAAATGTCAGAAACAAACGAAGAAGAATATTCCGATTATTCCGAATTATTAGAATCATATTGGAGCTTAACAGAAAACCCTATCAACATAAACAGCAATGATATTGACCAACTTGCAGAAATGAAACTAATAAATATCTTTCAACTTGAAAACATCAAAGAATACATAAAGAACTACGGCGATATCATATTTTTGGAAGAACTTTATGAAATTGACGGGCTGGATAAAACTAACATCGAGATGATAAAGCCTTTGATTTGTTTCAAAGGACAAAGCCCAGATAAAATCAATCTAAAAGATATTTTCAGATATGGCAAATACAAGACACTTTTGGAAAGCAGCCAATGCCTTAACAAGAAGAAGGGATACTACGACATTGAAGATTCACTACTTTATGCAAAGCCCAATTCCTTTTATTTAGGAAGCCCGCAGAAATTATACCTTCGCCACAACTTCACGTATAACAACAGAATAGAAGCTGGTTTCGTTCTGGAAAAAGACCCTGGCGAATATATATTCAAACACAATATTAACGATAGCATTCTCAAGCTCTTAGGCAACAAATGTTATTCTAGCTTCGATTTCTTTTCATTCCATATATATATTACAAAATTTTGGTTCTTGAAAACTCTTGCCATTGGAGACTATAAGGTCTCCTTTGGTCAAGGGTTGACAATGGGAAGCGGAATGTCGTTTGTTGCAAACGGCAGCAGTCTTTTAAGACGTAACAAAAAGATAAGTGCAAGCAAATCAGCGAATGAAGCTCACCATTTAAGAGGTATTGCCAGTACTTTTGAATATAAGAACTTTGAACTCAGCATCTTCTATTCCAACAAAAAAACAGATGCCAATGTAATCGAATACGACACCATCGACGGTACACCATTAAAAATATCTAGCCTGCAACAAAGCGGACTGCATCGAACTTATAACGAGATATTGGACAGAAGTGCTGTCAGACAACAACTTTACGGACTGAATCTAAGCTATAAAACTTCCAATTTCCAAATAGGATACACTCTGCATAAAACACATCTTAACGCAGAGCTAATGCCTGACAAAAATATATATAACACATTCTATTTCAAGGGCAAGGAATTAACGAACCAAGGTCTTAACTTTTATTACGTCCTCAAAAAGATGTTGCTATATGGAGAAATTGCGATGAGCGATAACAAAGGAAAAGCAGGACTTATTGGAACGACAATACAACCAACTGGATATATTGAGTTTACAATTTTATATCGCAACTACGCAAAAGACTATCAATGTCTTTATAGCAACGCCTTTGCATCAGGTAGCAACACAAGAAACGAAAAAGGCTGGTATTTCAGTAGCGCATTATCACTTGCACCCAATTGGAAATTCATAACAAGTGTTGACTTACATAAATCAGATTGGTTCAAGAACACAGCCTACTCCCCTAGCCAAGCTTACGAATTTGACACTCAGCTTAATTATCAACCTGAACAAAACATCTCGTTTTCCATCAAGTACAGAAAGAAAAGCAAAATGAAAAACAGCGGAACCACAAACACATTCCAAAAATCTTTGATTGAAGAGAAAAACAACATGTTACGATTTCATGCGTCTTATAATTTGCATGACGACATCACATTAAAAAACAGAGTCGAATATCATTTTAACAGTGGCGACGATGAAACAAATAATTCATATCTAATTTATCAGGACATCATATATAATCCTAACGAAAAGCCTTACAATATTGCTTTCAGGTATGAGTTATTCAATGCTGAAAAAGGCAGCGTTTATGCATACGAAAATGATGTATCATATTCATTCGGTGTCAATGCGTTGACTGGCAAAGGCATTCGCACCTATCTCGTTGGGAAAGTACAGCCTTATGACAAAATACAGATTTCTGGAAAGATTGGCTTTACATTCTACGATGACAAAGATGTTATCGGCAGCGGATTGGAAACAATTGAAGGCAATTGGCGTGGAGATGGGAAAATACAAATAGTATGGTCTATTTAAATTGAAAGTTGAAAAGTGAAGGCTGAAAGTTGATGAGGATTCTAGGTATGGAGAATTTATATTCTTTATCAACAAAGTAATGGCATATATCAGAAAAAAATCTTACTTTTGTAACACACAAAAAAATTAACGATATGGAATACACACAACAACCTAACAATCACTACAACAATGATTTGAAAAAGTACACACCATTCATTATCATCGGTGCTGTCGTATTATTATTAATAATTTTCTGGAGCCGTATCACCGTCACAATTCCAGCTGGTCACGGCGGAGTATTATTCCGTTTATTTGGCGGCGGTGTTGACACAGAACGCACCTACGAAGAAGGATTCCACTTCATCGCTCCATGGAACACCATGTACGTTTATGAAACACGTCAGCAAGAGACATCTGAAGAGATGAGCGCATTGTCATCTAACGGTTTGGAAATCAAAATAGAATTCTCAACATGGTACCAACCTAAGTGGGAAGACCTTGGTGTTTTACATGCTAAGATTGGAACAAACTACCTCAACAGAGTCGTCATCCCTGCGATGCGTTCTGCAGCAAGAAGCGTAGTGGGCCGCTACACACCAGAACAAATCTACTCGACAAAGCGCGACGCTATCCAAGAAGAAATTTTTGAAGAGACAAAGAAACTTTTAGACGAGAAATACGTTCAACTGAACCAGGTTCTTATCCGTTCTGTCACCTTGCCTCCTACCATCAAATCAGCTATCGAAAGCAAATTGAAACAAGAACAAGAAGCTCTCGAATATGAATTCAAACTCGATAAGGCAGCTCAAGAAGCAGAACGTCAACGCGTTGAAGCAGAAGGTAAAGCAAAGGCTAACAGCATCGTAAGCGCAAGTATCACAGACAAGATTCTCCGTGACAAAGGTATCGAAGCTACTTTAAAACTCGCAGAGTCACCAAACTCAAAAGTCGTTATCATAGGCGGCAACGACGGAATGCCTATCATACTTGGCGACGTAAAATAAACATCAGAACTCTAGAACCTTAGAAAATTCTAAAGTCTAGAATTTTAGAATTAGGATTTAGGACTAGGACAAAAAATAATTCCTAACTCCTAACTCCTAATTCCTAACTAAAAAGATTATGGCAAAAGAAAAAACACAAAATAAAGTCCACATTAAAAACAGAAGAGTATCTTTTGAATATTTTGTCATTGATACTTACATGGCTGGCATCGTCTTGACCGGCACAGAGATAAAAAGCATAAGAGAAGGCAAAGCAAGCTTGGCAGATTCATATTGTGTATTCAAAAACGGAGAACTTTTCGTTGTAGGAATGCACATTGCAGAATATGCTCTCGGAACATACAACAACCATGACCCAAAACGTGAAAGAAAACTTCTCCTCACCAGAAGAGAACTCAACAAACTGAAAACCAAATCAAACGAAAAAGGATTTACTATAGTTCCTACAGATTTGTTTATCAACGACAAAGGATTAGCAAAAGTGAATATCGCTCTTGCAAAAGGTAAACACTTCTACGACAAACGTGACAACCTTAAAGACAAAGACAACAAGAAAGAAATAGAAAGAGCAAAATATAAATACGATTAATTATGAAAAAGACACATCTAATACTGCTAACTATACTAAGCTTATTCACAACATTTAATCTTAACGCACAAACTACTGCCAACAACAAAATCAATTGGATGAGCTTTGAAGAAGCCATAAAACTTAACGAAACCAATCCTAAGAAAATCTTCATCGACGTATATACCGACTGGTGCGGATGGTGTACAAAAATGGACCAGACTACATTTATCGACAAAGACGTCGTTGCTTACATGAATGAGAATTTCTATGCCGTTAAATTTAATGCAGAACAAACAGAACCTATTGAATTCAGCGGATATACATTCACAAATAAAAATCCTAACGGAGCAAGAAAAGGAACACACGAACTGGCACAAGCCTTATTACAAGGCAAGATGTCTTATCCTTCTTATGTGTTCATGAGTGAAAACAACCAACTCATCACAGTCGTTCCAGGATATATTGAAGCATACAACTTCTTGTATATCTTAAAATACATAGGCTCAGACGCATTCAAAACTCAAAGTTGGGAAGAATATTTCAAGCGAGTACAATAAATCATTAATACTCAACGTAATTTCACATATAGTAAATAGTCATGTACAAGTATATCAGCATATTAGTCATAGCCTTATTCATAGGCTTTGCATCGTGTAACAAACCACCTAAATTCAGTGACGACAGTTCCTTGAAAGTTGCGTTCTCTACAGATACCGTAACATTCGACACTGTGTTTACGACAATAGGTTCCTCTACACGACAACTTATGATATACAACAACAATGACGAAAACTTAAAGATAAGTTCCATTCGTTTGGCCGGCGGCAACCAATCTCAATTCAGTATCAATGTCGATGGGCAATCTGGATACAATTTTTCAGATATAGAAATATATGCTAAGGACAGCGTCTTTGTCTTCGTGCGAGTGACTGTAAATCCTAATGACCAGAACACACCATTCTTTGTTGAAGACAAGATTATCTTCGAAACTAACGACAACGAACAAAGCGTACTTCTTACCGCATACGGACAAAATGCAAATTATATCATTGCAAATCAAGAAATTCAAGGTTTTCCTAAATTCAAGATTATCGCAGACAGCCTTCAAGAAGTACATTGGACTGCAGAAAAGCCATACGTCATTTACGGCTACGCTTTAATCAATTCTTACGGAACATTAGTCATCGAACCAGGAACACAGATTCACTTCCATAGCGGCGGCGGATTATGGGCATACAGCGAAGGACAGTTACGCGTTGAAGGAACACCCGAAAATCCAGTTGTGTTCCAAGGTGACAGACTCGAAGACTTCTACACCGACGAACCTGGACAATGGGACAGAATCTGGCTGATGGAAGCTCGTGAAGGTCACGGACATTCAATAAGAAACGCCATAATAAAAAATGGCTTCATCGGAATTCAAGCCCAATGTTTCCAAAAAGCCAACAAAGCTTTTTTAGAGATTCATAACACGATTATTGACAACCACACAGGAATCGGTATTTATACTAACTTATACAATCTTAAAGCATCAAACTTTGTTGTCTCAAACTGCGGCAATTACGCTGTAGCTCTCACTGGCGGTGGACAATATATTTTCGACCAAGGAACGATAGCTAATTATTGGAACAAGTCAACAAGGACCACTCCTTCCCTATTCTTCAACAACGCTTATCAGAATCCTTTCGATGGAAATCTTTACGCGTACAATTTTATTTTCGAAATGAACAATTGTATAATGTATGGTAATCAAGAAGAAGAGTTTAATACCGAATTCTCACCAGGTCCTGATACAACATACATCTTCAACAACAGCATAATCAAGACAAAAAGAGTTGATAATGACACCAACTATATCGAATGTCTCTTTAATAAAGACCCTAAATTTGTTAACAAAGAATTCGACTATCACCTTGACTCACTATCTCCTGCAATCGGAATCGGTAACCCGAAATATTCCACAGGAGTGTTACAATATGATTTAGATGGAGTTGCAAGAGGAAACAAACCAGATGCAGGCGCTTATCAATATGTGCCTATCGTTGAAGAGCAGTAGAATAAACACGTTTATTTCCAAGCATATCGGTCACAATAACTTCTAAAGTATTGTGACTTTTTTTTATATGATTGTCAATCTGATAAATCAACAAATTATTCTTAGCATCATATTCTGCCAAAACCCATTCGCCATTTACCAACATCTCATATTTATTGATGCCTGACTCCTTATCTTCTATCTCCAATCTCAGCGACCAGTTTTCTGTTATAGAGCCTCCGCTTTTAAAATTAAGAGGTTTAATGGTTGGCTTGATTTCATCTTTAACAACAAGATAAGTACCTAAAACATTAGTATGAGCTTCGATAAAATCATCATTATGTTTATTTCCTAAATAAGATAACTTACCTTCTTTATCAACAGCAGCTACATATAATAATGTGTCATCAACAAATTCTTCAGCAACTTTCATACTGATTTTTATCTTCTTATGCAAGGGAATATCTTCGCTACCAAGTCGATACACATAATCAGAAAAAATATTTTCAATAGTATCAATTTTAGAAACATCTAATGACACGTCACTATAAAAAGCATTCTTAGGAATATGAGCTTCAAATCCGTTTAATTTGATATCACATGATTTTCCGTCGAAGACTTTATAAGATGAATTTGCAAGAATATTATTCTGTTCAATTTCAGGCGATTCCACCCCTATCAAAGTAAATGGCAAAATAGAAACATTATTGTTATAATCTTTAACCACATATTTCATTTTCAAAGTATCGCCTTGATTTACAGAGACGATTCCATTTCTAACATCATAAACACTCAATTTATTTAACTCATCAATCTCAGTTCTGATGAAACGCTCTTTATTATTTATGAAATAAGAATAATCGATAAGACTATTGACATAACGAGTTTCCGAATAAGAATATTTATATGATGTAATACTGAAAATCAAAGAGTCGTCAGCAAACAATTCTATTGAATAAGGACCGTTTTTATTGTTAGAACCATCAGCCTGATCGAAGACATTTATTCCGAAAGCAATATTGCCACTAACTTCAAACAATGGATTTTCAAGAGAATATGTATAAAAAGGAAAGGTACATCCATTAACAATTGAATTTTCTAGAGGATAAATTGCGAGACCTTTTATGCAAGGTTTGATATTATCTTTGATTTTCAATCCGAAGAAAAGAGGATTGACCGGTTCTTGCGTATCAGTATAACGAATCTCATAATGAAGATGCGGACCACCAGAGCTACCGCTATTTCCAGTAAAACCTAGAAAGTCACCACGTTTGATTGGAAACACATCTTCTTCCAAGAGTATGTTCTGAGGAAATGACTTATCTTCATATTGTTTCATTTTAACATACTCACCAATCTTTTTATTAAACTTAGAAAGATGAGCATAAAC
>JAZRNQ010000085.1:0-8517 GCA_045648285.1 Bacteroidales bacterium
GAAGTCTAGGTTGTCATTTATGTTGAGATATAATATCGATGACTCTGTCATTGATGACATACGTTTCGCTTTGCTGAAGAAGGCACAAGATAATAAGGATAATGAGATTTTCGCCGAGCTGTTGGTGTGGTTCGCTCTTCAGATGAAAGATTATGAAATTGCGTTGGATCAGGAGATTGCATTGGATAGACGTTTGGGTGGCAGAGAATATGATATCATCTATCTTGCAAGAATTGCCCGTGACAATGAACAATATGATATCGCTTCTAAAGCTTATGAATATCTGGTAAATAAGTCTCATGAGGGTGCTTATTATGAAGACGCTGTCGTCGGATTGATAGAGGTTCAATATAAAAATGTAGCGGCTTCTTCGTTCTCTGCTGAGTTTTATTCAGACTTCGAGAAACGTATCGAGAAAGAGTGTCTTGAACTTGGCATAACGGACAAGACGACACCTATATTAATTATACGTGCTGATATTTTAGCATTCAATCTTAATGAGATAGACAAGTCGATAGACTTATTAAATGAAGCTTTAGAACTGAATATCTCCAAGCTCAACAAGGCGCGACTTAAGATGAAACTCGCTGATATATATCTTTTTAAGGAAGAAGTATGGGAGGCTACTTTGCTTTATAGTCAGGTGGATAAGTCGATGAAAGAGGAGCCTATCGGTCACGAGGCGCGACTGAAAAATGCGCAGCTACGTTATTACATCGGCGAATTCGACTGGTCGTTGGCAGTGCTGAATATCTTGAAGTCAGCGACATCGAAACTTATCGCTAACGATGCTATGACTTTGTCGCTGGTTATATCTGATAATTTGGAATACGATACTATTGCTTTGCAGCGTCTTGCAAAAGCTGATTATTATATTTATCAAAAACGTTATGAGCTGGCAAATCAGATGCTCGACTCTGTTAACGTTTATAATCCAAATGAAGTGAGCATGCCGTATCTTTTGATGCGTAAGGCACAAATCGCAATGGAAAACAGTGATTATGAGATGGCAGATAGCCTTTACAAACGTGTTTATCAAGGTTATGCTGACAGTTATATGGCTGATGACGCTTTGTTGAAAGACGCAGTTTTGTTGGAAAAATATTTGGGCAAAAAAGAGAAAGCATTGGAGTGTTACGCTAAAATCATAGACGAATATACAGCAAGTGTTTATGTGGCGCAGGCGCGAAATGCTTATAGGAGAATTAGGAGTTAAAATAAATTAGAATATGGAACAGAATCAATATAATAACTTGGTCAGACCTAAGAAGGCTTTGGGTCAGCATTTTCTTGTTGACTTGAACATCGCAAGAAAGATTGTAGATGCAATGACAGATGATGTTAATGTTATTGTGGAAGTAGGTGCTGGAATGGGAGTGCTTACGCAATATATCATTCAAGATAATCTTGAAAAACTTCGCGTAGTTGAAATTGATACTGAGTCTGTTGAATATCTGAAAAATGTTTATCCTCAGCTCGGCGATAATCTCATTCATGGCGATTTCTTGAAGACAGATTTGAGTAAGTTCGCTTCAGAGAAAATCGGTGTGATTGGTAATTTCCCTTATAACATCAGCAGTCAGATTTTCTTTCAGGTCTTGAAATATAGAAATCAAGTTGATGAGGTTGTCGGTATGATACAGAAGGAAGTAGCAGAACGTATCGCTGCAGGTCCTGGAAGCAAGACTTACGGTATCTTGAGTGTGCTGCTTCAAGCTTGGTATGACATTGATTATCTGTTTACCGTGCATGAAAATGTCTTCAATCCTCCACCAAAGGTGAAGTCGGCAGTCATAAGAATGAAACGTAATAACGTAAGTCAACTGGATTGTGATGAGAAGTTGTTTGTCACTGTCGTGAAACAAGCTTTCAACCAAAGAAGAAAGACAATGCGTAACTCATTGAGAAGCTTGATTCCACAAGAAATCATTCAAGACGAAATCTTTAACAAACGTCCGGAACAATTGTCAGTGCAGGAATTTGTTGAGTTGACAAAGAAATTGAGTAAGTAAAGTCGCAATGTCTTGGAGACACAAAGATAAAAACTCTATGACTTTGTGTCTTTGAGACTTTAAGTCTTTATTTTTTATCTCGCATTAAGCGAAACATCGTCCATATTTTTTATGGATTTATTGGCGGTGAAGAAAGAAGCGAGGCTTCCAATTATTGTTATGGTGAAGAAGACTAAGACAACGTCGGCGAGTTGTAATGCGACAGGATAAGCGTCGATGATGTAATTGCCGCCATTGCCGAGACGTATGATGCCGAAATGTTGTTGTACTAATACAGCTACAATTCCTAATGCAAGTCCTAACAAACCACCAACGACGGAGACCAGAAGTCCTTCGTTGAAGAATATCTTTTTGATTAAGTTGCTATCTGCGCCCATCGCTTTAAGGACAGTGATGTCTTTTCTTTTGTCGGTAATCAGCATACTCAGCGCACCAATCATGTTGAAAGTAGCCATTATCAGGATGAATGTAAGTATGAGATAAACAGCGAGTTTCTCGGCTTTCATCATCTTATACAAAGTCTCCTGCTGCTCATATTGGTCGTAGACTTTATAATCTTCTCCAAGAATGTTTTTGATATCTTCTTTGATTTTGTTTAACTGCCTTTTGCCTTTAGCCTTTAGCCTTTCGTCATTAATAAACACCTCAACGTCGGTACACATTCCATTGTATTCTGTCAAATTTTCCAGCCATGAAAAAGGAGCCAGCACCATTCGTTCGTCGATTTCTTGTTGTGTGGAAAATACGTCGGTGACAATAAGAGTGCCGCTGTTGAAACTGTTGTCGAGGCTGAAAGAAGAAGCGTTGCCGCGTTTAGGAACAAACACCTGTATTGATGAATAAGGTTGATAAACATTGATTCCCAAGTAATAAGCTATTCCTGCTCCAGGGATGCCGAAGTTTAGCTTGTCGTTTCTGATAATGAAAGTGGTGTCACCTAGAATCGTTCCTTTGATTCTGCCAATTCTGTTGTAATCGTCGGGAACACCTTTGACTTGTCCGATTTGTTGTTTGTTGGAATTTTTGAACAAGACGTCTTCTGTGATGGTAGGGAAGACGTAGTCGACACCTTCGATATCTTTTATTTTCTCAAAAGGGAAGTCGTTGATGTTTATTGTCTTGCCTTTGACTGCGCTTATGTTCAAGTCGGGTGAAAACTGATGTATCATATCAGAAATCACCACGTTGAAACCGTTGAAAACCGACAAGACAAATATCATAGCGAAGGTCGCAACACAAATGCTTATAATCGAAATCCAGGTGACGATGTTAATAAGATTGTGACTTTTCTTCGCGAGAAGATAACGCTGCGCTATGAATGAAGGAAGATTCATTTAAAGTCAATAAGACAATAAGTCTATAAGTCAATAAGTTTTTGGGACTTTAAAATTAGTCCTTAAGCAGGTGGTCGATGTTTTCGATATAATCCAAGGAGTCGTCTTCGAAGAATTGTAGTTCAGGGATTATTCTGAGTTGATGTCTTACTCTGTCACCTAAGAACTTGCGTATTCCTTTTGACATGCCATTGACTTCCTCAACGACTTTTTTCTTGTCTTCCATCTTAGGTCCGAAGATGCTGAGATACACGCGAGCGTATGACATATCGGTTGTTACATTGACTTTAGTAACGGAAATCATCACGTTACCATTTGATTTTATTTCTCTTTGAAAGATTTCGCTCAACTCTTTCATGAGGAGCTTTGATATTTTTTGCTGTCTCTTTGTTTCCATGTTGCAAAGGTAATAAAAAACTCAGAAACTCAGAATCTTAGAAACTCATAAAATTAGATTTTTTTTGGACGTTTCTTTTTGATATTTTGAGATTCTGAATTTTTGAATTTTTGAGTTTTAAAACTATTCTTTATTCTGACTATCAATGATAATCGTCACTGGTCCGTCGTTGATGAGTGCGACCTTCATGTCGGCACCGAATTGTCCGCATTGAACAGGACGACCTGAGATAAGAGCTAGTTTTTTCAAGAAGCTCTCGTAAAGAGGGATTGCCTTTTCTGGACGGGCAGCTTTGATGAAACTAGGACGGTTGCCTTTCTTTGTCATGGCATGGAGTGTGAACTGACTCACGACGAGGAACGAGCCTTCAATCTGGTTGATGTCGAGGTTCATGGCATCGTTTTCATCGGAGAAGATACGAAGTTTTGATAATTTGTTACAAAGCCATTCCACGTCTTCTTCAGTGTCGGCGTCTTCAATGCCGAGCAGAATCATCATGCCTTTACCTATTTTTGAAATTATCTCTCCGTCGACAGTCACTGAAGCCTCGGAGACTCTTTGTATTACTATTCTCATATTTTTAAATTTATTGCTAAGAGCATTGAGAGATGAGCTTTTATTACTCATGACTCGCAGCAATTGACAAAAATAACATTTATTCCCTACTTTTTTTTATTTTATTCCCTACTTTTTTGCTCAATGCTCATACCTCAAGTTTAATGGCTAACAACTTTTGATTAAAAAAAACTTTAGCCTTTAGTCTTTAGCCTTTACTCTTTTTCTTATCTTTGCAAATCAAGTAAATTACATGTATAATTGTAATGCATTTAATCATGATGAATCGTAATTATGAATTGTGCATTATGAATTATGAATTAAATTAACTATGCAATTATTTTATAGAAAGTATGGAGATCCAAAGAACAAGCCTATAGTGGTTATCTTTGGTTTGTTGGGAGTTTCGGAAAACTGGGATTTTTTTGGAAAGCGTTTTGCTGAACTAGGATATTATGTTTTGGTTCCTGATGTTAGAAATCATGGACAATCGCCACATTCTGATGTGTTTAACTACGATGTGTTAGCTGCAGATATCAAGCAGATGATTGACGAGGAAAATATTAAAAAATGTTATCTTCTCGGTCACAGCATGGGTGGTAAGATTGCTATGCGTCTCGCTTTCGATTATCCAGATATGGTAGAGAAATTGGAGGTTTTAGATATCAGCCCACGTGCTTTTGACCATCCTATGGAACATGTAGGATTCATTTCTGCAATGTCGAGAATAGATCTCTCCAAGGCGCAGCATCGCTCTGATGTTGAAGCAGAATTGGCAAAAGAAAATTATGAGAGACGTCTTCTTCTTTTCTTGATGAAGAACTTGTCATACAGTCATGAAAATGGTTACAGATGGAAGCCATATCTCGATGGCATCGCTAAGAATATCGCAGAGATAGGCAAGGGTTTCAATGAGAAATATCATTATGACGGACCGACATTATTCGTTAGAGGAGGCAAGTCAGATTATATCATAGACAAGGATTATGAGTTTATGAAACATCATTTCCCTAATTATGAGATGGTTACATTGGAAGAGTCAGGACACTGGATTCATGTTGATGATCCAGAAGGATTCAACAAAGCAACAGAAGAATTTTTTTGTAACAAATAAATATAATTTTTAGAAAAAATGATACCTGAAAAAGGAAAGCTTATTGAAGTCTTGAGGGAAGTCATTTATTTCCCTAAAGGTGACAATATCATCAACTTAAAGATGGTTGATGACATTGAGTTGAAGGAAAACTTAATCCGTTTTCGTCTTTTGTTTGAAAAAGTGGAAGATGAGAAGAATCAGATTCTCATCGACACAGCAACACAGATGTTAAAAAATGCATTTGGCGATATTGAAATCGACATCGTTGCTGCATCACAAGAAAATGCTCTTTCTAAAGTAAAGCATATCATTGCAGTAGCATCAGGCAAAGGCGGCGTTGGTAAGTCAACAGTGTCTGTCAACCTTGCTATCGGTCTTGCTCTTCAAGGCTTGAAAGTGGGTTTGGTTGATGCCGATATCTACGGACCTTCAATTCCAGTCTTGTTTGGTAATGAAGAAACAAGTCCATTAGGTTACGAACGCGACGGCAAATCATATATGATTCCTATTGAGAAATATGGCGTTAAGATGATTTCTATCGGTCATCTCGTCGACAAGGATATGCCACTCATCTGGCGTGGACCTATGGCATCCAATGCTTTAAGTCAGCTTCTCCTCGATACCGACTGGGGCGAACTCGACTTCTTAGTCGTCGACATGCCTCCAGGAACAGGCGACATTCAGTTGTGTCTCGCACAAAACTTCAAGATGTCTGGCGCTGTCATCGTGACAACACCTCAAAAGGTAGCTCTCGCTGACGTACGTCGTGCCGCCAATATGTTCCGTCATGAAGGCGTTAACGTGCCAATCCTCGGCTTGGTTGAAAACATGGCATACTTCACACCATCAGACATGCCAGAGAAGAAATATTATATCTTTGGCAAAAACACAGGTGCAGATTTCGCAAATGAATTAGAAATGCCATTGCTCGCTCAGATTCCTATCGATGAAAATATTTCTTTGGCTAACGACAACGGAACTCCATTCTCTTTCAATGGATACTCTCCTGTTGCAGCCGCATTCGAGAATTTGGCAAAGAAAATCGTTGAAAAGTTTTAATAAAAGTGTAGAGTTGAAGGTTTAGAGTGTAGAGTGTTGAATTATAGTTATGTTAATTTTATTACACTTAACACTTATAACTGTCAACCTTAAAACTACTCTAAACTCTATACCATGAACTATAAACTTTAAGAAGATGGAAAAACAAGAGTTAATACAAAAGATAAAGAATATTCTCGTACAAGTCAGACCATATCTCGCTGCTGATGGCGGTGGAGTAGAATTCGTTGATTTGACAGATGATATGGTTGTTTTGGTTGAATTGACAGGTGCTTGTGGCAGCTGCCCTCATAGCACAAGAACTCTTAAAAACGGAATAGAGAAGACTATAAAGAGTATTCTCCCGGAAATAAAATCAGTAGAAAACGTTAAATGATTTAATAACTAAGAACTTTGAACCTTGAACTAAGAACCAATTTAGCTCAAGGCTCAAAGCTCAAGGCTCAAAATTCAGAGTGTTATTCTCATATATAAAATATCGTTTAAAGTCGCAGGGGAAATTCAGATTGCATTCTCCCTTCGTCTATGATTTTTATGGAGAAGTTTTGGATAAGATGACTCATGAAAATTGGAGAGAAGAGCTGCGCAATAAATTGAATTCTTTTCTGTTATCAAAGAAAGATGTCTTTAAGGAAAACGATGTTTTTATCATTGAAGAAGACATCTATGTTTCTAAAGAAAGAGAAAAGAGATGGGAAGAAATGATAAAAGACAAAGATGCTACATTGACAATCGACTGTTATCATTTCGGAATTATTTTCAAGATGGAAAGAAAAGAGAAACAACACTTTATTTTGAGGTTTTAGAATTTTAAAAACTCAGAATCTCAGAAACTCAAAATCTCAGAAACTCAAAAAACCTAAAATGAAAACATACACTAAGACTGGAGATAAAGGAACTACATCTTTAATAGGTGGCACACGTGTCAACAAGGATGATGTTCGTCTTGAAGCATACGGCACTTTTGACGAGTTGAGTGCTTTTGTTGCAGTGCTAGGCGATTCGGAAGGCGTTGAAACACATGAGATTGAAATATTTGATAGAATTCAGAACTGTCTTTTGGTTTTGGAATCATGTCTCGCATTAGATAGTCAACAGTCAACAGAAATGTCAAAATATATACCTCGATTGACGGAAGACGATGTCAAGTTTTTAGAAGATGAAATCGATGCAATTAATGCTCAGTTGGAGCCTTTGAAGTATCTTATTATTCCAGGAGGCAACATTTTATCGTCGAGGGCACATGTGTGCAGAACAGTATGTAGAAGAGCTGAGCGTAACCTTGTGCGAATGGGCAGAGAATATGATGTTGACGACGTTTTGCGACGTTTTGTGAACCGTCTTTCTGACTATTTTTTCGTTTTGTCGCGACTTTTCATGAAGCGAGCAGGTGTAGTTGAAAAACCTTGGAAACCAGTGAAATAATATTTTTTTAAAATATTTTGAAAAAACACTTGACTTTTTATATATAAATAGTAATTTTGCGCCCGAATTTTAAAACCATAAAGAAATGTATTGGACATTAGAATTAGCATCAAAGATGGAAGACGCTCCATGGCCAGCAACAAAAGACGAATTGTTAGAATGGGCAATGAGAGTTGGATTACAACAAGAAGTTATTGAAAATCTTTCAGAGATAGAAGACGAAGGTGAAATATACGAAAGAATCGAAGATATTTGGCCAGACTATCCAACAAAAGATGACTTTTTCTTCCACGAGGATGAATATTAAGAAAAAATAATGGTTTTAACTTTGTAAACCATTAAAAATTAAAGAGAGCGTATGAACAGTATTTGTTTGTACGCTCTTTTTTGTTTGTTCAGTATGTTTACATATATTTGTAACTTTAAATTTAGAAAAGCTGACGTATGAACAGAATTATTAAGTACAACTTAGAAATAATGACTTGTATTCTTACTACAATTGTTGTTGTAGGTATTGTAAATTGGAACGAGTTATCATTATTGCGGCAAATGACTATCATATTCATGATTTTATATACACTTCATGAATGGGAAGAATCTAAGTTTCCAGGAGGATTCTATAAAATATTTTTTAGCAAA
>JAZRNQ010000086.1:0-24752 GCA_045648285.1 Bacteroidales bacterium
AACGACGAACGCTTACGTTTCATCAGAGAAAACGGAGAAAACGCTATCGACCTCAGCTTGTCAGACTTCTTCGGAAGCACACCAAAAACTATCATGCACGATAGCGACAAGCCATATCACTTCAACGATATAGAATATAAGAAAGAACAATTCAACAAATATCTTGAACAAGTGCTTCAACTCGAAGCTGTCGCTTGTAAAGATTGGTTGACAAATAAAGTAGACCGTTCTGTAACAGGACGTATCGCATTACAACAATGTGCAGGTGCTGTTCAACTTCCTTTGAACAACTTAGGCATCAGCACTTTGGATTACCAAGGCATCAAAGGTATCGGTACAGCTCTCGGTCACTCACCAGTGACAGCTCTCGCTGACCCAGCAAAAGGCTCACGTTTGGCAGTGGCAGAATCACTCACCAACATCCTCTGGGCTCCTATAGAAGAAAACATCAAAGGCATCTCTTTGAGTGCAAACTGGATGTGGCCAGCTAAGAACGAAGGCGAAAACGCACGTCTCTACAAAGCCGTCAAAGCATTAAGCGACTTCTGTATCGACTTAGGCATCAACGTTCCAACAGGTAAAGACTCTTTGTCAATGACACAGAAATATCCTAATGGACAAAAAGTTTTGTCTCCAGGTACAGTCATCGTGACAGCTGTCGGCGAAGTCTCTAACGTTCGTAAGACTGTTAAACCTGTCGTTTCAAAAGACCAAGAAACAGAATTACTTTATGTCAACTTCTCTAAAGACAACTTCCAACTCGGAGGCAGCAGCTTGGCACAAGTATTAGACAAGATTGGCAACAACACACCAGACGTCAACGACACAGCATACTTCAAAAATTGTTTCAACACAATTCAAAAGCTCATCGAAGAAGGTCTCATCCTTGCAGGTCACGACGTATCAGCTGGCGGTTTGATTACTACATTATTAGAAATGACATTCGCTAACGTCAACGGCGGTCTCAACATCGACCTCTCTGCTTTGAACAACGACCTCATCTCTGTTGCATTCAGCGAACAACCAGCAGTAGTAATCCAAGTTAAAGACGCTAAAGCAAAAGAAATCCTTTCAAACAATAATATAGATTTCGTTGTTATTGGTAAACCACAAGACAAACGCGAAATCACATTGACAAAAGACAACGAGACATACAACTTAGACATCGACGCATTACGTGACGTTTGGTATAAGAGTTCATATCTCTTAGACAAGAAACAAAGCGGTGAAGACAAGGCTACAAAACGTTTCGAAAATTACAAGAAACAAGATTTACGCTACGACTTCACATCATTCACTGGCAAGGCTGCCGACTTAGGCATCAATATGCACAGAAGAGAAGCTTCAGGTGTCAAGGCTGCTATCATCAGAGAAAAAGGTGTTAACGGCGACCGTGAAATGGCTTACGCTTTATACCTCGCAGGTTTCGACGTAAAAGACGTTCACACTACAGACTTGACAAGTGGCAGAGAAGACCTCAGCGACGTTAACATGATTGTATTCGTCGGTGGCTTCTCTAACTCAGACGTTTGCGGTTCAGCTAAAGGTTGGGCAGGCGCATTGTTATACAACGACACTGCACGTACAGCTATCGAGAACTTCTACGCTCGTAAAGACACCCTCAGTTTAGGCGTATGTAATGGTTGCCAACTCATGACAGCATTAGGCCTCGTCTATCCAGAACACGAAGAACACCCAGTGATGTTACACAACGACTCACACAAATTCGAGTCTAACTTCATCAACGTTAACGTCAACCACAGCAACAGCATCATGTTGTCATCATTAGAAGGACGTCGTTTAGGTGTTTGGATTGCTCACGGTGAAGGTAAGTTCCACTTCCCATATTCACAAGACAGATATGATATCGCTATGAGCTACAGCTACGGCGACTATCCAGCTAACCCTAACGGCAGTCCATGGGAAGCAGCAGCAATCTGCTCTAACGACGGCCGTCACTTAGCAATGATGCCTCACATCGAACGTGCTTTCTTACCATGGCAATGGCCTTACTATCCAGAAAACAGAAAAGATGATGAAGTAGCACCATGGATCGAAGCTTTCGTCAACGCATACAATTGGATTAAAAACAACAAATAATGAATAAATCTGAAAAACTCGGCATCAAAGGCAGAACCGACGTCCCTCCAAGACTGTTCGATCTTGTACCACGTTTCGTTGAGAAATATGGATACAAAGATTGTCTCTTCGCAGGAAAAGTCGACCGCCAATGGGTGAAATATAATGGACAGAAGTTCTATGAAATGACTAATTCTATCAGTCATGGACTTTTGAAACTAGGTGTCAAAAAAGGCGACCGTATCGCTTTGGTTGCGACCAACGCTCCTGAATGGAACATGATTGACTTCGCAATCCAACAAGTAGGCGCGATTTGTATACCTATATATCCAACTATCAGCCATGCCGACTACGAATATATATTCAATCATTCAGAGGCAAGCATAGTTTTTGTTACAAATAAGCACTTATATAATAAGGTGTCGGACATCATAGCTTCGACACCTTCCATCAAAGACGTATATCTCATCAGACAAGCAGAAGGACACAAGTCGCTGCAAGAACTTATTGAGTTAGGCAATGAGAATAGAGACGAAGCCGCTTTAGAAGCAGCAAAGGCTGAGGTGAAGAACGAAGATGTAGCGACAATACTCTACACTTCAGGAACAATGGGTACTCCCAAAGGTGTTATGCTCACACATCGTAACATCTTGTCGATAGTGGAATACCTCTGTCCGCTCTACCCTATCAACGAAAATCACGATGCGATAAGTTATCTACCTCTCTCTCATATCTATGAAAGAGCAGTTCAATATTGTCACATCTATCTAGGATGTACCACATATTATGTAGATAATCTTGGTGCTATAATCGAGACTCTTGCTGAGGTCAAGCCACAGCATTTCACATCGGTGCCACGTCTCATCGAGAAGGTTTATCACACCATAGTACGTAAAGGTCAGAAACTCACTGGCATCAAGAAAGCTATCTTCTTCTGGGCTTTGAATCTCGCCGAGCGTTATGATGAAACCAAGAAACATAACGGCTGGTTCTATCGTCAGCAACTGAAGATTGCCGACAAGCTCGTCTTCAAGGAATGGAGAAAAGTGTTTGGCAACAAACTCGAACTCATCATCTCTGGTGGCGCAGCAATACAACCTCGTCTCGTCAAGATTTTCACTGCTATAGGAATTCAGCTTTCTGAAGGCTATGGATTGACAGAGACATCACCTGTTATCGCATCAAACAGCCTCACTTTAGGCAAGTTAAAATCTGGCACTGTTGGTGTCGTGATGGACAACCAAGAAGTCGTGATAGCAGAAAACGGAGAGATTCTCGTCAAAGGTCCTAACGTGATGCTCGGATATTATAAAGACGAAGAAAAAACCAAAGAAGTCATCGATGAAAATGGTTACTTCCACACAGGCGACAAAGGATGTTTCGATGAAGACGGACTCCTTAAAATCACTGGCCGTATCAAAGAGATTTTCAAGACTTCAATGGGCAAATACGTCAGCCCGGTCCTGATTGAAAACAAAATCAAAGAATCACCATTCATAGGTGAATTGTTAGTCATTGGTGAAGGACAGAAATTCGCAGCAGCGCTTATCTATCCTAACTTCGAACATCTTAAGTCGTGGTGCAATCTCAAAGGAATAACATATACCACAGATGAAGAGATGATTAAAAGCAAAGACGTCATCATGCGTTTCCGCAAGGAGATAGACAAATACAATGCTGAACTTGGCGACTACGAACAAGTCAAGAAGTTTGAACTCATCGCCAAGGAATGGACTATCGAGTCGGGAGAGATGACAGCAAGTCTGAAGCCACGTCGTAGTAAAATCATGCAAAACTACGCTGATTTAGTAGAAAAGATTTACGCAGAATAAACATTAATTAAATTAAACTATAATGAAGAAAATTTTACTTTTAGTCGCATTAATGATATCCGTAATAGGATTAAATGCTCAAACAATTGGCAGTTACACTGTCGTTTCTAATCAAGATTATGAGTTACAATACACTGTAACAAAATTATCACCAGCTGAGTGTTCAGTTAAATGTATCAACTTAACATCAGAAGATGCTATTGATGTTATTCCTGTAGCAGAAACAATGGTCATTCAAGGACAAGAATTCACAGTGACATCAATTGCTAGTCAAGGTTTCTCATATTGTTATTCAGCAAGAAAATTTGAATTACCTAGCACTATCACAACTATCGGTGACCAAGCTTTCTACTATTGCAATCTCGCAACAGAAATAGCTATTCCTGAAAACGTTGTTCATATTGGACAAAAAGCATTTTATGGATGTGCTATAACAGAAGCTATCATTCCAAGTGGTGTCACAAAGATTAACAATGGCACATTTGAAATGTGTACAGAATTATCACGTGTCGAGTTACCTAACAGCATCACAAGCATCGGTGTTATGGCATTCAAATCATGTGCAAGATTGTCAGAAATTGATTTACCAGAAAGTCTCCAAACTATTGCAGATTATGCTTTCAGCGAATGTTCTAGTTTACAAAATGTAAGATGCCATGCGACTGTACCTCCAACATGCAACAAGATTTTCTACAAGACTCCTGAAGATATGATTATCAGAGTTCCTGCTGAATCATTAGAATTATACAGAACAACAGAGCCTTGGAGCAAATACGACATCAGAAAAATCGGTGCAGAAAGCATCAACGAAGAAGTTGCTTCTTTAGGTGTATATCCTAACCCAGCAAATAACAATCTCGTTATAGCAACAGCAGAAACAGTTGTTGAAGTTAGCGTTTATGATGTTTACGGAAGACAACATAACAACATCACAGCAAGCCAACAAGGTAACGAAACAAACATCAACATTTCTAACTTGAACAATGGCGTTTACTTCGTAAGAGTTAAAACAGAAAATGGTGAAATGGTAAAACGTTTCGTCAAAGAATAATGTAATCAATTAGGGATTAGAAAATAGGAATTAGGAGTTATCATTCTTAATTCCTATTTTTTTATTTTAATTCATCATCAGTTTATACAACATCTCTTTATATAGTTCTTTTTGAGTAACATCAGAACTACAATTATATCCTTTCGCTTTCATATCAAAATCACGAAGGACCTCGATACAGCGCATGCAATCTGCCCAGGAATAATGACGAGCAGCATCTAAATAATCATTAACAAAAAAAGGATTAACACCTAACATCGTTGCCAAGGTATTCCTGTTTTTATCTTTCGAAAAATGGAGTTTCAATAATTTAGTGTAATACCCGTAAAGCACCACTATCGTCATAAAGATAGGGTTATCGTTAGGGTTATCACCGAAATAATTTATGATTTGATTTGCTTTAACAAAATCCTTATTACCGATAGCCTTTTGCAATTCGAATACATTAAAGTCTTTAGATATACCTATGTTATATTCCACATCAGCATCATCGATACGTTTCGAAGGAGGCAGAGCTACCATCAACTTATCCAGCTCATTTTTCACCTTATGAAGGTCGTTGCCAAGGAAATCGGCTATCATCTGTGTGGCTTTTGGTGTGATATTATATTTTTTTGAAGCTAGATATTTTGTAATCCAATCCGGAATATTGTTATCATATAATTTCTTTGATTCGAACAGAACACCTTTCTTATCAATATATTTTGCCAAAGCACGACGTTTGTCGAGTTTCTTATATTTATAATTGATAATGAGAATTGTTGTAGAAGGCATCTTATCAAGATAATCAGCAAGAGATTCTATGTCTTTCACATTATGAGCCTCTTTCACAACAACAACCATATATTCTCCCATCATTGGGAAAGCGCGAGCCTGCGTCATTATATCTTTCGCAGTGACATCGCCACCATATAAAACCACCTGATTAAACGAACGTTCCGCCTCATCGAGAATAGTGTTCTCTAACTCATTGCTAATGGTATCAATAAAAAAAGGCTCCTCACCCATCAGGAAATAAATCGGATAAAAAACCCTCTTTTTTATATCGGAAAGTATTTGTTCGTAAGTCATAATCAAAACATTTATGCAAAGATAAACTAATTCATAATTCACAATGCATAATGCACAATTATTTCAAAATAAATTTCAATTATGAATTAAATTAGTACTTTTGCAAAAATTAAAAAAAGATGTCATTTTTAGTTGAACCTTTAATATTTGGACCTATAAAAAGTCGCCGACTTGGAAACTCATTAGGCGTTAACTTATTGCCAGAAGTCGGCAAGATTTGTTCATTCGACTGCATCTACTGCGAATGCGGCTGGAACCCTGAAAACAAGAAAAACAGCGGAATACCGACAAAAGAGATTTTCGAACAAGCATTAGAAAAAAGACTGCAAGAACTAAAAGGCACTGCCGATGAACCAGACAGCATCACATTCTCTGGCAATGGCGAGCCAACATTAAATCCAGATTTCGTAGACATTATCGACATCACTATAAGACTTCGTGACATATACTTGCCAAATGCAAAAATCAGCGTTTTGACAAACGGAACCACATTGCATAGAAAAGAAATCTTCGATGCAGTTTCAAAAGTCGATAACAACATCATCAAGATTGACGGCGGCACATACGAAACCATTAAAGCCATCAACCAGCCTAATGTTAATTTCGATTTAGAAAAATACATTAAAACGCTACAAGAATACAAAGGTAACCTTATCATTCAAACATGTTTCCTGAGAGGTGAGCATAATGGCGTTAAAATCGACAACACCACTGAAGAAGAAGTAAGTCTCTGGATTGAACATATCAAAAAAATAAACCCAAGGAAAACAATGATTTATGCCATTGACAGAGAGACTCCAGAGAAAAAGCTTGAGAAGATTAGCTTAATAGAATTGGAACAAATTGCCAAGCCTTTAAGAGAACTCGGATACGATGTAGATTGCTACGGAAAATAAAAGCGTAATCACTACATCACTTCATTACTGCATTACTAAAAAAATATAGAAAAAATAATTGATACAATAAAAAAAAACAGTAAATTTGCGAAGCAAAAAAATTGAATTGAATCATGGATAAAAAATTAACAATTATCAACATCGCATTAGTAGTAGTTGCCATCTTCTTGGCATACATGGTTTATCACAGCATCAGCCAACCTGTTATTTTCGAAAATACAAAATTGGATCGCGAATTAAAAGTCGTTCAAAACCTTAAAGACATCAGAAGCTCACAAGGTTTGTTCAAAGAAAACTACAACAGATACACAGCAAGTTTCGACACATTAATCGAATTCATCCGCACTGGCGAACTTCCTGTTGTTAACATCATCCCAGATCCAAACGACACAACATACACAAAAACTATCAACGACACTGTTGGTTATATCAATGTATTAGACTCATTATTCTCAAACAGACCTAACTTCAATGTTGAGTCATTACGTTATATCCCATTCACAGAACCACAACAAGAATTCGAAATTGAAGCTGGTTACATCACACGTGGTGGTATGAAAGTTCCTGTATTTGAAGTCAGAGCTCACTACAACACATACTTGAACGGACTCGACAGACAAAGAATCAGAAACGCTACAGCTGAACGTGAAGACCTTAACAAATATCCTGGTATGAAAGTCGGTTCTATGACAGAACCTTTAACAGACGGTAACTGGGAAAACCTTTAATAAATAATATGACTTCCTACTTATATCCATATATCCAGGAGTCTATTAATTTAAACAGCAAGAAAACAGATAATTATATCATGACCATCCAACATTCCTTGGATGGTCTTTCTTTTGTCATCTTCGACACCGCTGAAAATAAATTCATAGCTCTGAAACATTATCATATCTCGGAGAAAAACATCTCTCTCGAGACATTGCTTATTGAACTTCAGGAAAGAGAATCGTGGAAACTTGAAGAATTTAAAAATGTTAATATCCTTATAGATAATAACAATAATACCTTCGTTCCTAAAGATTATTTCCAAGAAGAGATGAAAGAAAACTATCTGTCTTTACTGAACATCGAACACTCTAATGTTTTGACAGATGACATCAACGGCAGTGATATAGTCAATGTGTATTCTTCACATGACAAGCTCACTTTCTCGAACGAAAATATTAAGATATATCATAGCTCTAGCATACTTATAAAAAAACTCATAAAGGAATTCTCAAGCAGGAATCCAGAGACAAGAGCCTTTGTTAATGTTAAAAACAATTCATACGAGCTGATAATACTTAACAACGACAAGCTCGTATTTCATAATTACTTTAACTTTAACACAAAAGAAGATTTCTTGTATTTCCTGCTCTTCACTTTTGATCAACATAGCATCGACAATGAAAGCATTCCATTATATTTCCTGGGATTCATTGAGGAGAAATCATCCATCGTCGACTTATGCTCACGTTATATAAGAAACATCCGATTCTTCAACAGAGATAACGATTTCAATTACATCAACGAATTAAATTCAGTACCTTACTACTATTATTACACCTTATATAGTTTCACATCATGCGAATAATAAGAGGAAAACACCAAAGACGACAGATTACTGCTCCAAGCAATTTACCTGTCCGTCCTACAACCGACATGGCAAAGGAAAGTTTATTCAACATTTTAGAAAACCACGTCGATTTTGAAGATATCACAGTATTAGACCTTTTCGCTGGAACCGGCAACATCTCCTACGAATTGGTTTCCAGAGGTTGCCCACGCGTAACAGCTGTCGATGAAAACAACAACTGCATCAAGTTCATCCGCGAGACAGCAACAAAACTCAATATGGAAGAGCTGCTCGCAATACGTTCCGATGTATTCCGTTTCATCCCAATGCATAAGGTAAAATACGACCTTATCTTTGCAGACCCACCATACGACAGCCAACATTACGACTTATTGGTAAGTCTTATTTTTGAACATAACTTGCTCAAAGAAGACGGAATGCTCGTCGTTGAACACAACAAATTCATCGACTTCAAAGACCATCCACGCTTCGTTGAGCAACGCAGATATGGAAAAGTTAATTTTAGTTTCTTTAAATAATAATAAGTAAGTATGAAAAAATTATCATTATTAGCTTCATTGGCATTTTTATTATTATCTCTTAACATCAATGCACAAGATGCAGAATCACAAATTTTTGATGGTGCAAACTGCACAAGCATCATGGTTGGCAAAGACGCATCGACAGATGGTTCTGTCATGACATCACACACCTGCGACGGCATGTACCGCACATGGCTTCGCTGGGAAAAAGCAGAACAACACGAAAAAGGCGCTACCCAGAAAATATACAGAGGTAGCATGCACACAAGAAACGCATACGACAGCAAAGGCTTAGAATATGCAGGCGAGATTCCACAAGCAGAATACACTTACTCTTATCTTAACACAGCATACCCATGCTTGAACGAGAAACAGTTAGCTATTGGCGAAACTACATTCTCAGGTCCAGACACATTGGTAAACCCAGAAGGCTTATTCATGATTGAAGACTTAGAACGTATCGCTCTCCAACGCTGCGACAATGCAAGAGACGCCATCAGACTCATCGGCGAACTCATCAAAGAATACGGCTACGGCGACGGCGGCGAATGTATCACAATCGCTGACACTGAAGAAGTATGGTGCATGGAAATCATGGGCGAAGGCAAGAAAAAAATCGGAGGCATCTGGGCAGCTCAAAGAGTTCCAGACGGCGAAGTAAGCGTATCAGCCAACATACCAAGAATCAAACATATCAACAGAAACGACCCTGACAACTTTTTATGTTCAGACAACATCGAGAAAGTCGCTAAGAAACATGGATTATGGGATGGCGAAAGCGAATTCGTATGGTTTAAAGTTTTTGGTAACGACTACTCAAACGGCAAGAACTTCCGTGAACGCGAATGGTTTATCCTCAATGCTTTAGCTCCATCATTAGGATTAAGCATGGACGATGACGAACTTCCTTTCTCTGTAAAACCTGAAGAAAAAGTAGACGCTCGCAAGGTAATGGAACTCCTCAGAAGCACCTACGAAGGAACAGAATTAGACGTGACACGCAATATCAAGATTGTCAACAGAAAAGGTGACACCATAGTAAGTCCTATCGCTAACCCATGGATGGGTAGCACCGACATCGCTACATACAATATGATTGCTCCTAACACAGTTGAAGCAATGCGTACTGTTTCTGTTTCATGGTGTTCATATTCTTTCGTGACACAACTCAGAAGCTGGATGCCAGACGAAATCGGCGGCATCTGCTGGTTCTCTGTAGAAAACCCAGGACAAAGTCCAAGAATTCCTATCTTCACAGGCTCTACAAAAGTGCCAAGCTGCTTCGAAGAATGTGGTCACAACAACTACAACGAAGAGACATTATTATGGCGCTACCGTAAAGCTAACAAATTAGCTCAGATACAATGGGGCAGCACAAAAAATGCTATGACTAGCAGCATCTTGAGATACGAAGAAAAAGCCGCGAAAGAAATTCCAGCATTGGAAAAAGAAGTAATGGCATTATTGGAAGAAGGTAAAAAAGAAGAAGCTCAAAAGTTAATGAACAGATACACCATTGACTTTGAAGCTGCTACAGCTAACACCTGGAAAGAATTAGAACAAACATTCTGGGAAAGATTCTGGATTAACTTCTAAAGATAATACAAGAACTTATAACACAAAGACGTCACATCCTCAAATGTGGCGTTTTTTTGTTTTTCATCCACTAATTCTCACGAATATTCACGAATTATTATTAGTGTTCGATTAGTGTTTTTTCGCGGATAAACTTTTCATCCACGAATCTTCACGAATTATCACGAATGGTTTTAGTGTTAGATTAGTGCTTTTTCGCGGACAAAAAAAGAGCCACTAATCTTCACGAATTCACACGAATGGTTTTAGCGTTCGATTAGTGCTTTTTCGTGGACATATTATTCATCCACGAATCGGCACGAATTATCACGAATGGTTTTAGTGTTAGATTAGTGTTTTTTCGCGGACAAAAAAAAAAGAGCCGACTTTTCAGTCAGCTCTTTAGTGGTGGTACCAGCGAGATTCGAACTAGCGACACATGGATTTTCAGTCCATTGCTCTACCAACTGAGCTATGGTACCTCCGTTGTTTTGCAGTGCAAAGATACAACAATTTTTAATACTTCAAACAAAAAAATATATTTTTTTTAAAATTATTTTTTATTCATTCATTATCAGTATATTTGCAAAAATAAAATTATGGATTACATTCTTACTATCGATATAGGAAATACTAGAGCTAAGTATGCTGTTTTTAACGATAACAGTATAATTGAGACATCTGTATTCAATCCATATAACAATGATTTAAAACAACTTACAGAACGAATACCAGATATAAAACGCTGCATAATTTCATCTGTAGGTGGCAAAATAGAAGAATGTAAGAAGCAGTTGCAAAACATTGAAATTATCACACTTTCTGGCGACACTCTCTTACCTTTCAAGATAAATTACGACAAAAAACAAGTCGGGAGCGACAGATTAGTCGCTGTTGCAGCTGCAATGATGGAGAAACCAAACCAAAACAATCTTGTAATTGACATAGGAACCTGCATCACTTACGACATCATAACATCAGACGGCAATTATTACGGAGGCCCAATAAGTCCTGGCATAAACTTACGTTTCAAGGCAATGAACGACTACACTGAGAAACTGCCATTATGCTCTCCAAACAATGAAGAGTTAAAATTAATTTGCAATTCCACCAAAGAATGTCTAGAATCAGGAGTTATCCTCGGCATTTCTCATGAAATAGAAGGTTTTATCAATAGATTTTCAAACATTTATGATATGTTAAATGTTTTTATTATAGGTGGAGACAATATTTTCTTTGAAAATCAGTTAAAAAATTGCATATTTGCAGACTCAAATTTTACGTTTAAAGGTTTAAGATATATTCTTAATTATCAATGAAATATAAAAGCATAAAATATTTTCTATTGGGCTTAATCATTTCGGTGATTAATATTAATGTTATCGCACAATCTGATTTAAGCACTCCATATTCAAGATTTGGTTTAGGTGACATCTACACAGGTTCTCCAAGCACTATGCTAAAAGGTATGGGCGGTGTATCTAACGCGATGAGCAGCAACTGCTTGTTAAACCCAAACAACCCAGCATCATATGCCAGCATCGATTCGTTATCACTTCTCTTTGATGCAGGCTTTTATATCAAGACAGCTTCATTCTCAACAAACAAACAGAGTGCTAATGGCTCTAACGCATCTTTTGATTACACCAGCATCGGTTTAAGCGCAACGAAAAGATGGAAGGTCGGTCTTGGCATCATGCCTTACGCAAACAGAGAATACAACGTCATCACAGAGCATGACAATCCTGGCTCTTACAACATAGCTTTTCAAGGCGAAGGTGGATTAAACAGAGTATTTTTCGCCAATGGTGTTAAAATAAGCAAAAACTTATCTGTCGGTGTAACAGCTTCATATATCTTCGGAACATTGATTGACAACACCTCTATCTATTATCCTGACTCAGCATCAATGATTAATGGAAAACGTTCTATCGACATGAGAGTCAGTGATTTCAAATTAGACTATGGCTTATTATACAGAATACCAATCAACAAATACACTGTCACTGTAGGTCTCACCTATTCTCAAGGCTCTGACATTTCCGCAAAAAGAGACATCTTCATCAGAAGTATGTTCAAAGGCTTCGACAACCAAGTAGAATCTCCTATCGATACATTGAAATATAGTGAGAATGAGAATGTAAGCATCAAGATTCCACACGGATTCGGTGCAGGTATAAGCGTAGATAATGGCAATGGATTGGTTGTAGCAGCCGACTTCAACTGGGCAGGATGGGAAGGCTTCACCATGAACGGCGTCAACGACTCATTACAAAACGCATGGAACGTGGCAGTAGGCGCTTCTTACAAACCAAAGTCTACTTCAATATCAAAGTACCACAAAAAAATAACATACCGAGCTGGTTTCCATTTCGGCCAAACTTATTACAATATTTATGGTGAATCCATTAATAAATATGGATTGACATTCGGCATGGGACTACCAGTTCCTCGTTCTTTAACATCATTTAACGTCGCGTTCGAAATAGGCTCAATGGGTACTATAAAAAATAATCTCGTCAAAGAAAATTATTTCAATATATCAGTAAGTATGTCTATCAACGACAGATGGTTCGTAAAAAGAAGATATCAATAAAATAAAAAATCACAAAAAATACTAAAAGCAAAATGAAAATTAGAAGATTTTTACTCTTAAGCTTAACATTCTTCCTCTTAGGAAATGTTACAACAAAAGCACAAGATTGTGAAACTGATTATTCATTGTATCGTGAATACATCGGACACTGGAAACAAGCTAAGTACAACCCAAACAACATCAATCCACAGATGATTACATCATGGAGAAATGTTTACAACAACTGTCCAGACTTAAGACAAAACACATATCTCGACGGTGTTACTATCATGACTTATGCTTTCATCAGACCAGAAAAGAATGCTGAATTAAAAGACAAATACGTTGACACTCTCGTTATGATTTATGACAAGAGAGCTCAATATTTCCCAAACGGCAAAAACGGTTCTCAAATAGGTAACATCATGGGTCGTAAAGGTATCGACATCTACACATGGGCACCTCACCGTTACGAAGAAGCTTACAATGCTCTCAAACAAGCTATCGATTTAGACGGTAACAACAGCAATTACGCTTTCATCGACACTTATTTCCCACTCGTTATCAAAATGGCACAAAACGGCAAGTTGGAAGAAAGTGCAATCTTAGAAGAATACGGTCGTCTCATGGAAATCGTTGACTATAATATCCAAGTCAACACAGAGATGGCTAACGAAAAACTTCTCAACAACTTCAACGCTACAAAATCAAACCTCGATGTAGCTGTTCAACCATACGCAAACTGCGAAGACTTGGTTCGTATCTACCAACCTAAATTCGATGCAGATCCAGAAAACGTTGAATTGCTGACTAAAATTGCTGAGACATTAGAAAAGAGAAAATGTGACGACTCACCTTTATACCTCGCTGTAGCTGTCAACTTACACAAAATCAACCCATCACCAGAGTCAGCTTATTTAATCGGCAAGAAATATCTCGCTGAAAAAGATTACAACCAAGCAGCAACATACCTTCTTCAATCAACAAAGAGCGAAAATAAAGACTGGGCACACCAATCGTACATCTACCTCGCTCAAATCATGAACATGAACAAAAATTACGAACAAGGTCGTACATACGCAAGAAAAGCTTACGAATTAGATAAGACAGACGGCGAGCCATTCATCATCATCGGTCAGTTATATGCAGCAAGTGCAAAAGACTGTGGCGCTGGCGACTTAGAATCAAAAGCAGCATTCTGGGCAGCTGTTGACCAATTCGAAAAAGCTAAATCTGTCGACCCTTCTATCGCTACTAAAGCTAACGAACTCATCAACGCTTACAGCCATTACTTCCCAACAGTGGAAATCATTTTCTTCAACGGCTACGAAGAAGGTCAAGACTTCACACTCGACAAATGCTGGATTGGTGAAACAACAAAAATCAGAGCAGCAAAGAATTAATGGGGCTAAGGGCTAAGGGCTAAGGGCTAAGGGCTAAAGGCTAAAGTTAAAGATTAAAGACTTTGAAAAAGTTTTTTAAAATATTCCTAGAAATCAACATCATAGCCAATATGGTTATGGTGTTGTTTTCTTGTGAAAACTCCTTAGATAAAGTAAAGGAATTCATTGATACCGACACAATAAACGGAGTGTTAGCGTATAACGTCGATTTTACCAGAAGTGACTCTGGCTTCGTGCAGGCGAGACTTTATGCACCAGTGATGCACAGCACAGAAGGCGACAGCGCGATACTAGAATTCCCACAAGGATTCGTCGCATATCTCTATGATAAAAATCACAGACCATCATCAAAGATAAGCGGAAGATACGGAATAAGATACGACAAAGAAGAACTGATGTATGCTGAAGACAGTGTCGTATTCGAGGACCTCAACACCAAAGAAACCATGTTTACTGAGACATTATTTTGGAATCAAAAAAGAAAAAAAATATACACACGCAACCCTGTCAAGATAACAAGTCCTGACAAAATTATATTTGGCGACAGCCTTAATGCCAACGAAGACTTCACACAAAGAGTCATCCACGGCATGAGAGCCACACTTGAAATAGAAGACGAAGAATAAACAACATAAAAATGAGTGACATATACATAGTAATATTTTCACTGCTTGCATCTGCCATGTTCTCAGGAATGGAGATTGCATTCTTGAGTACCAACAGATTACAGCTCGAATTGGATTTGAAGAAAAATAATTTCTCTGCTAAAATCATAAACAAATTCTTCAAAAACCAATCTCAATTCATAGGATGCTTGTTGTTGTGCAATAACATCGCCAACGTTGTTTATGGTATCGCCATCGCTAGAATATTAGAACCTTGGGTCATCGACATATTGCCAGAAATATTGACAAACGATTTCATCGTTTTATTGTGCCAGACAATATTGTCGACCTTATTAGTACTCATCACTGGCGAGCTGCTTCCTAAAATCATCTTCGGCATCAATCCAAACAAAAGCATGAAAATATTTGCAGTACCAGCAATGTTACTGTTTATCATACTCTACCCTTTCATATTGATATTTATAGGCATATCAGAATTAGTGATAAAATACATCCTTCGCGTCGACATCCCTCATGAGGAATATAAACTCAACACCGTCGACTTGAACGACTATCTTAAAGAATATGCCAATCCTGACGAAGCTAACGAAGACATACAACAAGGTATTGAATTATTCCAAAACGCGATTGACTTCCATAATGTCAAGCTTAGAGAATGCATGGTTCCACGCACTGAGATTCAAGCCATTGACATTGAAAACACCATAGAAGAAGTGAAGGCTGTCTTCGAGGAGACAAAACATTCCAAACTTTTAGTCTTTGAAAATAATATAGACAACATCATAGGCTACATACATATCAACGATATTCTTACGAAGACAACAGATTTAAGGTCGAAGATTAGACCTATACAGTTCTATCCTGAGACATATTCAGCGCAGGAACTTCTTAAAAAACTATCGAAGAAACGTCAGAGCATTGCCGTTGTCGTTGATGAGTTCGGCGGCACATCAGGCATTATCAGTATTGAAGACTTGATAGAAGAGATTTTTGGTGAAATAGAAGACGAATACGATGAAGAAGATGTGGTAGAAAAGACCATCAATCCCGACGATTATATCTTTTCAGCAAGACTTGAAATCGACTATCTCAACAAGAATTACAAGTTCAATTTCCCTGAATCTGACGATTACGAAACACTCGCTGGTTATATAATTCATTATCACGAAAGCATTCCGCAAATAGGAGAAGAAATTATCATAGGAAATTATATCTTCAAGATAATAAAAGCCAGTGACACACGACTTGAAGAAGTGGAAATCAAGAATAATCAATAAGTTACATCTCGTTAATGTATTTTTATACACATACATTTTTTTTTAATAAAAATGTCGATTATATCGAATGGTTTTGTAAATTTGCAAACTTAATAAAATAGGTAAAAAAAGAATAAATAAATTAAATAATATCATAGAATTATGGCAGCAATTGGAAACATTAGAAAGCATTATGGATTGTTAGTCGTCATCGTAGGTATCGCTCTTTTAGCATTCGTATTAGGCGACCTTTTCAAGAGCACTAACAGCAGAAGAACAACAAACGTAGCTACTGTTGGTAATGAAAAAATCACTTCTCAAGATTATAGCAATTTAGTCAATATGAATCTTGAAAATGCAAAGTTACAAACAGGCGGCGCATTAAGTTCACAAGACAACTACGCTATCCATGCTAACACATTAGAACAAATGATTAGAGAAATCATCATGAAGAACGAATACAAAGACCTCGGTATCGTTGTTTCTGATGAAGAATTATTCGATCAATTTTTAGGTGAGAACCCAAATCAATACGTTGTTCAAAGCTTCACAAATCCTGACGGAAGCTTCAACAAAGAACTCATCGAAACATACATCAGAGATTTCCAAACTCTCAGCCCTGAGATGAAGGCAAACTGGCTCAACTTTGAAAACGCAATCAGAGAAGACAGATTAAACACAAAATATGAAACTCTTTTGAAAAAAGGTTTCTACCTCCCAAGCAAATTCGCAGCTCGTATTTATGCTGACAAAAACGACAAGACTTCAGCTGAAGTTTACGCAGTTCGTTACAACACTATCGAAGATTCAGAAGTAGCTGTTAGTGAAGCTGACAACAAAGCATTCTACGAAAGCAACAAAAACAAATATCAAACAGAAGCAACTCGTAGCATCGACTATATCATTTTTGAAATCAACCCATCAGAAGCTGACGTTGAATATTCAAAGAACTATGTCAATGAACTTAAAAACGACTTCGCTCAAGTTGAAAACGCAGCTAACTTCGTAAACGCTAACTCAGACATTCCATACGACAGCACATGGAAATCAAGAAAAGACGTTCCTGCTGAATTAGAAGCAGCTATCTTCGACGGTAACAATGGCGCTGACTTCGTTTATGGCCCATACGAAAACAATGGCTACTACAACATCGCAAGAGTAGTTGCTAAAGAACAATACACAGCTGACTCTGTAATGGTACGCCTCGCAGTCGTAGCTCACGAAATCACAGCAAGCACAGCAACATACCAAAACGTATTCGCTGAAGCTAACAGATTCGTTACAGAAAACACAACAGCTGAAGCTTTCAACAAAGCTATCGAAGAACAAGGTCTTAACAAACGTACATATCCTAGCTTAAGAACAAATACAAACTACATCACAGGTATCGAAAATCCTCGCCAAATCGTTCGTTGGGCATTCGATAAAGAAACTAAAGTTGGCGATATGTCATCAATCTTCGACCTCGACAATATGTACGTCGTAGCAGTTCTTACTAAAGCTGTTAAAGAAGGTTACACTCCAGCAGAAGACATCGCTGAACGTTACGAATTCGTTATCAAGAAAGAAAAGAAAGGTGCTATGTTAGCAGAACAAGCTAAAGCTTACGGCAACGACTACCAAAAGATGATTGATAACTTAAAAGGTGAAAAAACTACTATCGACAACATCACTTTCGATGGTCGTGGCTTCGGTAACTTCGGCGTTGAAGATAAAGTCATCGGTACTGTTATCGGTATGAAAGAAGGCGAAACATCAGAACCTATCATCGGTGGCAACGGTCTTTTCGTAGTTAAAGTTACTAAAGAAACTCCAGCTACAACATCAGACTACAGCAGCATCGTAAGAGAACAACGCACTAGATTTAACAACCAAATCCTTAACAATGCAGCTTACGCAGCTCTCAAAGACAATGTTAAGATTGAAGACAACAGCATCTTGTTCTATTAATAACATAAACATGAAAACAAAAAATCCGGTTCAGAAATGAATCGGATTTTTTTATTTAAAATTCAAAAACTCAAAATCTCAGAAATTCAGAAAACTTTTGAGATTTTGAGATTCTGAGATTCTGAGATTTTAAATCTCCCTATAAGCTTTCTCCCAGTTCCATGCTGAGAGTGTCATCTCATCAAGTTGGCGTTCTGCTTTCCATCCTAACTCATTATTAGAGTATGTAGGATCTGCCCAGACCTTTTCAATATCACCAGCACGTCTGCCTACTATCTCATAATTCAATTTAACGCCTGAAACCTTTTCAAAAGATTTTATAACATCTAAGACAGAATAACCTGTTCCTGTTCCGAGATTGAATATCTCGAAAGAGTTCTTCATCTTTTCATTTATCATTCTCTCGACAGCAATGACATGTGCTTTTGCAAGGTCCATGATATGGATGTAGTCGCGGATTGCTGTTCCGTCGTGTGTTGGATAATCGCTGCCAAACACCTTGAGACATTCTCTTATTCCGTAGCCAGTCTGTGTGATATAAGGCATGAGATTGTTAGGCACACCCAATGGCAACTCACCAATAAGCGCGCTGTCGTGAGCACCGACAGGATTGAAATATCTAAGAGCGATAGCGTTTAATCCTTTATACGCATTGATTGTCTCTGATATTATCTCCTCAGCAATCTGTTTTGTATTACCGTAAGGACTCTCCGCTTTCTTGATAGGAGCAGTCTCCGACACTGGCAGATGCTCAGCGTCAGGCTGACCGTAGACAGTACATGAAGAAGAAAATACCAAGTTCTGCACCTTATATTTATTCATAGCCTCGAGGATATTCATCAGAGAGTCGAGGTTGTTACGATAGTATTTTATTGGCTGTTCCACCGACTCACCTACTGCCTTATGAGCAGCGAAATGGATGATACCTTTGATATCGCTATGACGAGAGAAGAAATCGTCTGTTAAAGCCTGATTTGCTAAGTCGAATGACTCGAACTCTGGACGTATGCCTGTTATCTTCTCAATAGAATCAAGGACTTCAATACGAGAGTTAAACAAAGCATCGACTATGATGACTTCAAAACCTTTTTGCTGTAATTCTACAACTGTATGTGAACCGATGTAACCAGTTCCTCCTGTTACTAATATTTTCATTTTTTATATTTTTATTCAATAAAATCTAATATTGCTGTTGTGATATAATTTAGCTGTTCATCAGTAAACTCAGTATGCATAGGTAATGCTATGACATTTTCGCTAAGATATTCACTAACTGGGAAATCACCTTTTTTGTAGCGTGAATCCTGATAAGCCTTTTGTTCGTGCAGCGGCACAGGATAATATATTGCACATGCAATTCCCTTTTCTTGCAGATGCTGCATAAGTTTTGCTCTGTCTACACCATTAAGCAGCATAACATACTGATGATAAACGTGAGTTGTAAAATGAGATTTCTTTGGTGTTATGATTTTATCTGTGACAGAGAAAGCCTTGTCGTAATAAGCCGCTGCATATTGACGAGCAGCTATATATTCATCCAGATGTTTCAGTTTAATATCCAGCACTGCAGCTTGTATGGTATCGAGGCGAGAGTTCACGCCTACATAATCGTGGTAATAACGAACTTTCATGCCATGATTCACAACTGCACGAATCTGTTCTGCCAAGCTATCATCGTTGGTGAACAAGGCTCCGCCGTCGCCATAACATCCAAGATTCTTTGAAGGGAAGAATGAAGTACAACCTATAGTTCCTATTGTTCCTGCCTTTTTCACGGTGCCGTCACTGAATGTATAGTCAGCGCCAATAGCCTGGGCATTATCTTCCACAACATAAAGGTTATGACGACGTGCAATGTCCATTATAGCTTCCATGTTAGCACATTGACCGAAGATATGAACAGGCACAATCGCCTTTGTCTTAGGAGTGATGGCACGTTCAATAGCAGCAGGATTGATGTTATAAGAATCTTTTTCAATATCTACAAGAACAGGTTTCAAGCGAAGGAGAGCTATTACTTCTGCAGTAGCGATGAATGTGAAAGTCGTAGTGATAACCTCATCGCCAGGTTCGAGGTTAAGAGCCATCATTGCAACCTGCAAGGCATCGGTTCCGTTAGCACATGGTATGACGTGTTTTACGCCTAAATATTTTTGAAGGTTTTCCTGAAAACTTTTCACATGCGGACCGTTGATGAAAGCCGCTGTAGATAATATCTCCTGAATGGCAGAATCCACCTCAGGCTTTATTTTATTATATTGACCAACAAGGTCAACCATTGGAATCTTTAACATAGAAGTCATTTTTGCAAAATTAATAATTTATTACACATTAATTAATAAATATAAACGAAAAAAGTTTTTTTTAAAAACACTTGCTTATTTCAAAAAAATGTTGTTATTTTGCACCTCAATTTTTAGGAGAAGAATTTAACTATAAAATATTAAGAGTCATGTCAAAAATTTGTCAAATCACAGGTAAAAAAGTCATTACCGGTAATAACGTTTCTCACTCAAACAGAAAGACAAAAAGAACTTTCAAACCTAATTTACAAATCAAACGTTTCTTCGTTCCAGAATGGAATGAATGGGTTGTTTTGAAAGTTTCTGCAGCTGGTTTACGCACAATTGACAAAAAAGGTGTATACCAAGCTATCATGGATGCTTCAGCAGAAGGTAACTTGAACCGTTGGTAATAACATCAAAACCACTATAAAAAAAAGTCGTCAAAAGAGACGACTTTTTTTTTAATTCATAATGCATAATTATTTTTGTGCAATATTTACACCCAAAGATAGTTAATAAAATTGATGAGATTAAGATATACACTATTACTATTGATGATGTTCCCTGTTTTGCTTTTCGGGCAGAACAAGGATAGTTACATCTACGGAAAAATCACCGATGATAATGGTAGCTCCCTAGAACTCGTGAACATCGCTGTGTTAGGAACATCATACGGAGTCTCATCAAATTCCAGAGGACAATACGAATTACATCTTCCTGCCGACACCCTTCTCGATGTGGTATATTCTTTCGTAGGCTACCAGCAAGAGTCAAAGAAAATCAAGTTAAAAGCAGGCGAACATCGTAAAGTGGATGTAAGTTTAAAATCCACTTCCACAACATTATCCGACATCGTTGTCTCCGACCGACAGATCAACTCTGCCACCATCACTCGCCTCGACGCAAGAGAGATATCGCTCATCCCTAGCAGCTCCGCAGGTGGAGTGGAAGACCTCGTCAAGACTCTTCCTGGAGTGTCGTCAACCAACGAACTCAGCTCACAATATAATGTTCGTGGCGGCAACTTCGACGAGAACCTTATTTATATCAACGGAATAGAAATATACAAACCATTCCTCGTAGGCTCAGGACAACAAGAAGGAATGAGCATCATCAACCCTAGCCTCGTCTCCAACATTGACTTCTCAGCTGGAGGCTTCTCCGCAGAATACGGCGACAAACTATCTTCAGCTCTCGATATAACATATAAAAAACCTAGCATCCCAGCAGCTTCATTATCGATGAGTTTCCTCGGAGCAGAAGCTCATGCTGAAGGTGCAATATTCAAAAACAAACTCTCCTACCTCATCGGCGCACGTTATAAAAACAACAAATATATCCTTGGAAATATGGAGACAAAAGGCACTTATCAGCCTAACTTCACTGACGTACAAGGAATTTTATCGTATAACATAACACCTCGTCTAGAGGTATCGGCCTTTGGTTATTATTCAAGTAACCAATACCTCATGATACCAGAAAACCGACAGACCGACTTCGGCAACATACAACAAGCTCATCGTATTACCATATACTTCGACGGCAGAGAATCGAGCAACTACAAAACTGGTCTTGGTGCCTTCACCTTGAATTTCAGTCCTAACGAAGACCTTAACCTCAAACTCATAGCTTCTACATATTCTGCAATTGAAGCTGAGAACTACGACATACAAGGACAATATTGGATAGGACTTTTGGAAACCAACCCTGGCAGCGAGCAAAGCGGCAACGTCATCTCCAACCAAGGCGTAGGAACATATATAGAACACGCACGCAACGACTTCTACTCACAGGTCTTCAACATCGACCATAAAGGAGCATATAAAAAAGACTTCTACACCTTGAAGTGGGGCGCACGTTACCAACACCAACACTTCGATGACTTCATCAACGAATGGGAGATGATAGACTCAGCAGGATTCAGTCTGCCTCATCCAGCAGACTCAATCGGAAGTCCAAACCCTCCGCATCATCCTTTTGAGATACGCCATCTTTCAAAAGGTCATAACATATTAAACATCGGCAACATCGATGGTTTCGTCCATAACGAATGGTCGTTCAACAGTAAAAACGACGATATTGTTACGTTGTCACTTGGCTTACGTGCCAACTATTGGGGCTACAACAAAGAAGTCAATGTCAGTCCTCGTGCTGGCGTCGCATTCAAACCTAATTGGAACAAAGATATGCTGTTCCGACTATCGGGTGGTGTGTACGTACAGCCTCCATTCTACCGTGAGCTGCGCAAATTCGATGGCAGCCTCGTAAAACCAGAAGACGCATCAACACAGAAGTCATATCAGCTGGTATTTACCCACGAATACAATTTCATGGCATGGGACAGACCTTTCGTCCTGACATCTGAGATTTATTATAAATATCTGAAAGACATCATACCTTACGAAGTTGATAACATCAGAATAAAATATTTCGCCGACCAGAAAGCAACAGGTTATGCCACTGGCATGGACATCCGTATCAACGGAGAATTTGTCAAAGGCATTGAAAGCTGGGCAAGCATGTCGTTCATGAAATCGGAAGAAAACATCAAATACTACCTCTCCCCTAATGGCAGCATTTTGTCACAATCGGACGTAATAAACGGAGCAGAGTATGTATGCGACACCTTGATAAAAGGAATACCACGTCCTTCAGATCAAAAGGTCAACTTCTCCGTATTCTTCCAGGATTATATCCCATACATACCTTCATTCAAGGTCAACTTGAAACTCGTTTTTGGAACAGGCATGCCTTTCGGCGCACCATATAACGAAAGATACAAACACATATTCAGGATGTCGCCTTATAGAAGAATCGACATAGGATTCAGCAAGCAACTCATCAGCGAGACAAGCAGCTTCAAGAAAGGCAATCCTTTGTCACACGTAAGAAACTGCTGGCTCAGCCTTGAGGTATTCAACCTGCTTGGAATCAACAATGTCAGTTCGTATATGTGGGTTACAGACATCTACAATATACAATATGCTGTGCCTAACTATCTGACGCCACGACAAATAAACCTGAAACTAGTAGCGGAATTTTAAGGTTTTACCATAATAAAGTTTGTGAGTCTGCATGTTGAGACAAGGTCTCCGTCTTCGTTTTTGACATCTATATTCCACACATGAGTCTGACGGCCTTTATGTAAAATTGTAGCTGTTGCATAGACGTATGTACCGACCTTAGCTGCTTTGACATGATTAGCACTCAGCTGCATTCCTCTGATAATATGCGTCTTGATATCGACATACACCGAAGAACCAGCACCGCCGATACTTTCAGCGAGAGCCATAGATGCGCCACCGTGCAACATACCATAAGGTTGCGACAGTTCCTTCTTCACAAACATACGGGCATACACGTAACCCTCTCTCACTTCAAGATATTCAATACCGAGAGTCTCCATCATAGTACCCTCATTGAGAGCATTCAGTTTTCTTACCAGGTCTTCCATCTAAAAATATTTTGAAGTACAAAAATAACATTTTTTGACTAAGAACTAAGATTGATGAACTAATAACTTTGAAGTTATAATTTATGAATTATGAATAAAAAAATACTATCTTTGCAGTCGTAAGACATATGGTCTTTTCTCAACACAACACACTCTTTAGCCGGGCGCAATGCTCGGCTTTTTTTGAACTCTGACTTTGACTAAGGGCTAAGGGCGAATGGCAAAGGGCTAAGGGCTAAGGGCTAAGGGCTAAGGGCGAATGGCGAAGAACCGACTCATTGACTCATCAACTCAGTTCCTAACTCCTAACTACAAAGTCGCACGTCCGTGCGCCTCTACGCGAGACTCTGAACTTTGGCTAAGGGCGAATGGCTAAGGGCTAAGGGCTAAGGGTGGATGGCTAAGGGCTAAGGGCTAATGGCGAATGGTGAATGGCTAATGGCGAAGAACCGACTCATTGACTCAGCAACTCCTCAATTCCTCAGTTCCTCAATTCCTCAATTCCTCAATTCCTCAGTTCCTCAACTCCTCAATTCCTCAGTTCCTCAGTTCCTTAGTTCCTCAATTCCTCAGTTCCTCAATTCCTTAATTCCTCA
>JAZRNQ010000087.1:0-18546 GCA_045648285.1 Bacteroidales bacterium
GATGCATGGAAGGGCGTGAAAAAAGAATCAGATGTGGAACTCGTCAGAAAGGCATACGAGTTCGCGGCATTGGCTCATAAAGACGCACGACGAAAATCGGGCGAGCCTTACATCTTCCATCCGATAGCTGTGGCAATCATAATGACTAAGGAAATAGGAATGGGTGCGACATCAATAACGAGTGCTCTGCTACATGATGTTGTTGAAGATACGGAATATACCGTTGAATATATCTCTCAGGAATACGGCCCTAAGGTGGCTCGCGTGGTGAAAGGCCTCACCAAACTCAGCAGCATCGACTTCCAAAACAGCATAGAGAGTATACAAGCAGAGAACTATCGTAAGATAGTGAATACTATGTCGGAAGACATCCGAGTGATACTGGTGAAACTCGCCGACAGACTGCATAACATGAGAACCTTAGAGTCGATGGCTCATCATAAACAGCTGAAGATAGCTTCCGAGACAGTGTCGTTCTATGCTCCTCTCGCTTATCGTCTCGGATTGTTCGCCATAAAATCAGAACTGGAAAAGCTTTGTCTCAAATATATCAATCCTCAGGTCTATGAATCTATTTCCTTGCAGCTCGATGAGATTAGGGACAAGAAAATAAAAGAACTGGAAGAGTTTATTGTCCCAATAAAAAAGGAACTGGAGAATGTTGGTATTAAGGCTGAACTGAAAATCATTGAGAGAAGTCAGAGTAGCCTCTGGGAGAGAATGCGTAAGTTCGGACTTTCCATAGACGAGATATATGACGCATACGTGCTGAGAATCATCATCGACTGTCCTCTCGATATGGAGAAGATTCAGTGCTGGCAGACATTTGGCGTGATGACAATGTTCTATCGTCCGAATAATTCAAAGCTGAGAGACTGGCTGTCGTTCCCTAAAATAAATGGCTATGAGTCGATACATGCTGTCTTCATGAGTAAGCAAGGCAACTGGATAGAGACACAAATCAGGACACAGAGGATGAACATCATCGCTGAACGCGGCGTGATGGCTTATCTTAAATACAAGAATGATATCAATGCTGCGGAAAACAGTCTTAAATCGTGGCTCGACAATGTGATAAGTCTGACTAATTCCAGTGATTCGTCGGCGATAGAGTTTATCAATAATTTCAAACTTGACTTGTTCGGTGATGAGATTTGCGTCTTCACTCCAAAAGGAGAGATGAAGAGCATGCCAAAAGGAGCTACAGTCCTCGACTTCGCATATATGATTCACAGTGAGATAGGCAATCATTGCATCGGTGCTAACGTCAACAAGAAACTGACAGCCATCGATTATGTCCTTAACATGGGAGATCAGGTGGAAGTCATCACCTCACAATATCAGCATCCACAGGAAAAGAGTTTCGAATTCTTGGTGACATCGCTTGCAAAGTCGCGTCTGAAAGCTGGTATAAAAGATTACAGAAGGACATTCAAGGAAAACGGTAAAGACAAGCTCCATGAGTATTTCAAGAAATTGAATGTAGAGTTTACGAAGCCAAACAGAAACCTTGTCGTAGAAGCTTTGAAACTAGCAGGTCGTATTGACTTGTATTATAACATCGCAATAGGCAGAATCAGCTTCCAAGATATTGAGCCAGTATTCAAGAACGAACATAATAATTCCAATACATTATTAAAGATACTGACATTCGGATTGGTAGGCTCAACACCTAACAAGTCAGAGGCAAAGTCGGTGTCAGAGTCAGAGTCAAACGATTTGGGCTACACTATCTCGACATGTTGTAATCCGATACCAGGTGATGATGTGGTGGCTATCACATTCCCTAACCAGCCAGTACAGATACATCGTCCCGATTGTCCGAAAGCAATCGAGCTTATGTCGAAATACGGCAAGAACATCGTCAAGGCTAAGTGGCAGTTCTCGGAAGACATCGCTTTCATGGCGACATTGAAAATATCTGGAGTGAACAAGCTTGGATTCGGAACGGAACTGTTCGCTGTTCTCAGTGATGATTTCAAGCTCGACCTTTATTCCATCAAGATGCAGAGCGAAGGCGGAATGGTTGACGTTACAGTATCATTTTATGTTAAAAACTTACGACAATTGGAGACAGTTATCGACAGTCTGAGGAAAATGGAACTCGTACAAAAGGTGATGAGAATTGAAAGAAACATTGAAAGTTAACCACTTACTTTTTTTGAAAAAATATATTTTATTTCTTTGTTAACGTACTGAGATTTTTACTAATTTTGAACGCTAAATAGGAAAAGGATTTTAGAACTTTAAAAAGACATAGGATAAATTTTTTAAGGTTCTGAGATTCATCAAAGCTCCGGTTCGAGAGCGATATTTAGCTTAGTTTTTTGTAAATTATTAAAAAATCAATAAAGACTTATGGCAAAAATAGATTTGCTTCTTGGATTGCAATGGGGCGACGAAGGTAAAGGTAAAGTCGTCGACGCTCTTACACCTCATTATGATATAGTAGCTCGTTTCCAAGGTGGACCAAACGCAGGTCACACTATCGAGTTCGACGGCAAGAAATTTGTCTTGCACACAATCCCTTCAGGTATCTTCAACGAGGGTTGTGTCAACGTCATCGGCAACGGCGTTATCATCGATGCTAAGATTTTCAAAGATGAAATCGAAACTCTCGCAGTGAGCGGCATCGATATCAAAGACAGACTGTACATCTCTAACAAGTCTCATCTCATCATCCCAACACACCGCGCCCTCGACGCTGCTAACGAAAAAGCACTTCAAAAAAATAAAATCGGTTCTACATTGAAAGGTATAGGACCTACTTATACAGACAAGACAGCTCGTCGTGGCTTACGTATCGGAGACATCGCTGCTGACGATTTCATGGCTCGTTACGAGAGACTTAAGAACACTCACCTCGCTCAAATCAAAAACCTCGACTTCGATATGAGCACTCTCACTCTCGATAACATGACATTCGAACAATACGAACAAGAATGGTTCAAGGCTATCGAGTTCTTGAAACAATTCCAATTCATCGAAAGCGAATATTTCATTAATAAGTCTATCGCTGAAGGTAAACGCGTTCTCGCTGAAGGCGCACAAGGTACACTCCTCGATGTCGACTTCGGTAGCTATCCTTTCGTGACTTCATCATCAGCTATCGCTGCTGGCGCATGTTCTGGTCTCGGCGTGGCTCCAAGTAAAATAGGTAAGGTTTACGGTATCTTCAAGGCTTACTGCACACGCGTCGGTACAGGTCCTTTCCCAACAGAATTGTTCGACGAAGTAGGCGAGAAGTTACGTAAGAACGGACACGAGTTCGGCTCAACAACAGGACGCGCTCGTCGTACAGGTTGGCTCGACCTCCCAGCTCTTAAATATGCTGTCATGCTTAACGGCGTTACAGACCTCATGATGATGAAGGCAGACGTGATGGATGACTTCGAAGAGATAAAAGCTGCTGTGGCTTATAACTATAAAAATGAAGAAATTGACTTCCTTCCATTCGATGCTTGTACACAGACAATGACACCTGTCTTGAAAGCTTTCAAAGGCTGGAACCAAAAGATAGAAAAAGATATTCCTGTAGAATTGAACGACTATATCGAATTTATCGAAGAGTATGTAGGCGTGCCTATCACATTGGTATCATACGGTCCTGACCGCAGCGAATGTATAGAGAGAGCTAAGAACTAAGAGCTAAGAACTAAGAACTTTGAGTTAAGAACTTAATAATAATATAAGGACGCATCAAAAAAGTGCGTCCTTAATTTTAAAAGGAAATTTGTTATGAAAAATAATGTAATTAAAATGATGAATAAGGTTTGTGCTTTTGCATTTGTTTTAATGATTATGATGTCATGTAATGATGCAAGTCATTTTATTTCAGATGCACAGCAAAGAGCTGAGGTAAAGAAGGACCTCGAAGCAAAGATGGCAACGCTTCCAAATGGAGATTATTTCAATATCCTTGATGAAGACATGCCACAGAATGAAAAAGAAGCATTGGAATTTTTGTATGCTTATATGTTCGACGGCGATGTCACTGACTACAGCGGTGAGTTCTATCACAATAATGTGAAAGCTGCTTTTAAAGCTAAAGAAGAGATGCCTTGGGGAAAAGACATTCCTGAGAGAGAGTTCAACCACTTCGTGATGCCTGTCAGAGTCAACAATGAGAACCTCGACGACTCACGTTTTGTGTTCTATGAAGAATTGAAAGACAGAGTTAAAGACTTGTCATTATACGATGCTGTATTAGAGATAAACCACTGGTGCCACGAGAAAGCTAACTACAAAGGCTCCGACTCAAGAACAAGTTCTCCACTCGCAACAGTGAAGACCTCATGGGGCCGCTGTGGTGAAGAGTCTACATTCCTTGTAGCTGCCTTGCGCGCTATGTGTATCCCTGCTCGTCAGGTTTATACTCCTCGCTGGGCACACTGCGACGACAACCATGCTTGGGTTGAGGCTTACGTCGACGGCGAATGGTACTTCCTCGGCGCCTGCGAACCAGAGCCAGTGCTCGACCTCGGTTGGTTCAACGCTCCAGCATCACGTGCACTCCTCCTTCACACTCGCGTATTCGGACGTTACTATGGTCCTGAAGAAGTAATCGACAGAACACCAAACCATACAGAAATCAATGTCGTTGACGATTACGCAGAGACATCAAAGATGATTGTCAAAGTCGTTGATGAAAACGGCAATGCTTTGCCAGATGTGAAAGTGGAATTTAAGATTTATAACTATGCAGAATTCTGCAGCGTCGCTGTCAAGACAACAGACGAAAATGGCGAGACTTGGATGACAGCAGGTAATGGCGATATGATGGCATACGCTACAAAAGACGGCAAGTTCGGTTTTGAAGAGATGCCTTTCGGCGAGAAAGATGAACTCGTTATAAAACTCGATAAGAAAGAAGGTGATTTGATGACGATAGAATACGACATCACTCCTCCTGCACAAAACGCTAAGATGCCAGATGTGACTGCAGAGATGCGTGCAGAAAACGACAGACGCTTCGCCTACGAAGACTCATTAAGAAATGCTTATATCGCTTCATTCCCACGTGACATCAATGATAAAGAAGTCCTCTCCTTGATAGAGAAATCTTGGGGTAACTATCAGACAATATTAGATTTTATCGCTTACGCAGAGAAGAACGACAAACGTCAGATGGCTCTTAACCTCCTCAAAGTGATTAGCGACAAAGACTTGCGCGACGTTACTATGGATGTGCTCGTCGATAACCTCGATTATACAATGGAAGGCGAAGGAGAGATTTACAACGCTTACATCTTGAACCCACGCGTCTCAAGTGAGATGATAAGACCTTACAAACAAGAGCTTTCAAATTATTTCGATAATGAACAAGCTGAGCAATTCAGAAACAACCCACAAGAACTCGTTGAATGGATTGTGAATAACATCACGACAAACAACAATGCTCGTATCATTATGTTACCTACAAGCGTCATCAAGTCAATGGTGACTGACTATCGTTCAAGAGGTATCTTCTTCGTTTCTATGGCACGTTCACTCGGCATCGCTTCACGCATCGACCCTGTGACAGGAAAGATTCAGTATATAAAAGATAACAATTGGATTGACGTTAACTTTGATGAAGAAGTCACAGAAGCAGCTCCAACACGTCAAGGTATTCTTATGGCGAAATACGTTCCATCAGGAGCATTGACAGACCTTCGTTATTACACACACTTCTCTATCAAGAAGTTCAACGGCAAGAGATTCGACTTGCTCGCTTACGACGCTAAAGACCCAGGCATGGATGTCGGTGAACAATACTCTACATTATTTGAAAACGGACTCGCCCTCGACCCAGGCTATTACGTCATGACAACAGGAACACGTCTCTCTGATGGCAGCGTGCTCGCTCGCACTACATTCTTCAATATAGAATCTGACAAGACAACTAACATCGACTTAATCATGAGAGAACCTGAAAAAGGCTTGAGAATAATCGGTAACTTCAACTCTGAAAATGTTTATACTCAGACACAGAATCAGACACAGACTAGTCTGTTGGCAACAACAGGACGTGGTTTCTATGTCCTCGGTCTCTTGGATGGTGGCAGTGAGCCAACGACACACGCAATGTTAGATATCGCAGCTGTTAAAGACCAATTGGATAAATGGGGTAGAAGCTTCGTGTTCTTGTTCCAAAACGAAGAGCATAAGAGAAACTTCGAACTCAAGAACTTCCAAGGTCTTCCTGAAAACACTACTTTCGGTATCGAAGACGGCACAATGTTGAAAGAAGTTGTAGCTAACATGAGACTTCAAAATAACAACCTCCCAATATTTATTGTAGCTAACACACAAAACGAGATTGTCTTTATCTCACAAGGCTACACCATCGGATTGGGTGAACAGCTTATGAAAGTCGTAAATGAACTTTGAGCTAAGAACTTTGAACTAAGAACTAACTCCGCGGATTTCTTGTATTTACGCGGAGTTTTTTTTGTCCGCTAAAGAACACTAATCTTTCACGAAATCATTTAGTGATATTTCGTGAGGTTTCGCGGATGTCTTTTTTTTGTCCGCTAAAGAACACTAATCTAACACTAATAATTCGTGAAGATTCGTGAGGATTCGTGGATGAAAAATCGTGGATGTTAAAGCTTTATCGAGAATTTCTTCAGTCTTTCGTCGAGCATATTCGCAGGAATGGTGTCAGCGATGTTTTTTGCTATGACGTTAAGAAGTCTCTCCTTCACATAGTCGTTTCTCACCACCAACGAAATCTCTCTGTTAGGTTCCGGATTGACGATAGGTCGGACATTGGCTTTCTGTTGTTCCGTCAATAAATCGATATGTAATTCCGGGATGATGGTGTAGCCGCCGTTAGTATCGACAATCTTTATCAATGTGTCGATGCTGCCGGCTTCGTATGTGGTTGAAAAACCAGAGTCAGACTCACAGAGTCGCATCACCTGATTACGCAGGCAGTGTCCTTCCTTCAAGACCCAGAGATGTTCCGTAGGGATGTGGTTCATCTCGTATTCCTTAATCATATTATACAAAGGCTCGGTAGGAGAGACATAAGCGAAGAATCTTTCGTAATAAACAGGAATCTCCAAGAAGTTAGGGTTGTTTAATGGTGTCGCCAGCAATGCCATATCAATCTCAGCCTTTTCCAACTGGTTGATGATTTCTGCTGTGGTGATTTCCTTTACATGAAGATTGATGTTGGGATTTCTCTCTTGTAAAACATTAAACAATTTAGGTAGGATGTAAGGTGCTACTGTTGGAATGATTCCCAATGTCACCTTGCCTGATTCTTGTTCTTTTTCTGTAAGGGCGAGTTCCTTGAACTGTTTAGCATTATACAAAATCACCTTGGCCTGGTCGATGAGACGCACTCCTATTTCTGTCGGTGCGATAGGTTGAGCCTTCCTGTCGAAGATGTTTATTTCCAGTTCTTGTTCTAACTTCTGTACCATCATGCTGAGCGTAGATTGCGTCACATGACAAGATTCTGCAGCCTTCACAAAATGACGATATTTGTCAAGCGCGATAATGTATTCTAATTGTTGTAATGTCATATCAATCGAAATTTTCGATACAAAGATAGAAAATATCTGTTTGACAAATACATGTTTCTGATATTATTTTTGCATCGTAAATGAACAAAAAACGATGTCTAAAGGTTAATGGCGAAAGACTAAAGGCTAAAGTTGATTTACTTAAGGTTAAAATAAAAATATAAATATAAACAACAATTTAAAACAGTAAAACAATGGAAACAAACAACACAACAATAAACGTAATGCCAAGAATCGGCGACACAGCTCCTGCTTTCACAGCAAAAACAACACAAGGTGTAATTAACTTCCCATCAGATTATAAGGGAAGATGGAAAATTTTGTTCAGCCACCCTGCTGACTTCACACCTGTATGTACTTCAGAATTCATGTCATTCGGTAAACTTGCTGACGAGTTCGAGAAACTCAACACTCAGTTGGTCGGTCTCTCTGTCGATGGCTTGTACAGTCACATCGCATGGTTGCGTACCATCAAGGAAAAGATTGACTGGAAAGGCATGAAGAATATGGAAATACAATTCCCTCTGATTGAAGACATCACAATGGAAGTGGCTAAGAAATATGGTATGATACAGCCAGGAGAAAGTTCGACATCGGCGGTGCGTGCGGTCTTCTTCATCGACCCACAGGACAAAATACGCACTATCATGTACTACCCACTCGCACTCGGTCGTAACTTCGATGAAATCATGAGAGTCTTGGTTGCCTTGCAGACAGCAGATAACTTTGGCGTAGCGATGCCAGCCGACTGGCGTCCAGGTGATGAAGTCATCGTCCCTACAGCAGGCTCATGCGGCGTAGCAAAAGAAAGAATGCAAAGCTCCGAAGACGAGATGCACTGCTACGACTGGTTCTTCTGCACCAAGAAATTAAGCAAGGAAGAAGTTGAAAAGAAACTTGGAAAGTAATAGGAATTAAGGGTATGAGGAATTAAGGAATTAAGGAATTAAGGAATTAAGGAATTAAGGAAACTCTTACCCTCAAATCCTCAAATCCTCAGATCCTCAAACCCTCAGATCCTCAAGTCCTCAAATCCCTAAACAGTAAAGATATGAAAGCGATAAATATAACAAAAGAAGAATTCTTGAATAAAGTGGTGGATTATGAAAGTAATCCTGCTGAATGGAAATATAAAGGTGACAAACCTGCTATCATCGACTTCTACGCCTCATGGTGTGGACCATGTAAGATGTTGGCTCCTGTGCTTGATGAAATTGCCAAAGAATATGACGGAAAGGTCTATATATATAAGGTAGATACCGAGGTGGAGGAGGAGTTGTCACAAGCATTCGGGATACGTTCGATACCTACTATGCTGTTCGTGCCTATGAACGGTCAGCCTATGATGACACAAGGCGCATTGCCTAAAGCGGAAATTGAGAAGATTATAAAAGGAAACCTTTTATAAAAACTCAAAAACTCAGAAGTTCAAAAACTTAGAAATTCAGAAACTCAGAAAAAAGAAGAGATGTCACATTTGCGACATCTCTCTTTTTATTCTCAAAAACTTTTTGAAGTTTTGAGATTTTTAAGTTCTGAGTTTTTTATTTAGTAACGCTGATACGTTTTACTGCTACGCCGTTTTCTGTTGCGATGCGTACCATATAGATACCAGCTTCGTATTGTGACATATTGATGATTTCATTGTCTGAGTTGACATCTCTGTCATAAACGACTTGTCCTAATACGTTGCTGATAGTGATACGTCTCATGTTTTCAGCTGTGATGTTGAGCATATCTTTAGCAGGGTTAGGATAAATCATCATACCTTTAACACCATTTTCATTGATGTTTGTTACTTCAACAACGATGTAGTTTTTGTTATTGTCGTCGTATGCTGTTGCAGCTTCAGATTCACAAGTTTCATCACCGCGTGAGTAGACTGCTGTCACTTGATAGTAATATTTACCAGCTTCAACCTCATCGAAGTAGTTGTGAGCTTCAGTTTCTCCAATCAATTGATAGTTATCGTTTGATGTGCTGCGGTAGATATTATAATGGTCGAAGTCGCCATTGTTTCTTGTGAGGTCTGTTGTGACGTAAGCTCTCATGAACCATGTGTAGTCATATTCAGAATTTAAAGCTAACAAGTCGCTCCAGTTGCTACCGTCGAAAGAGATCCATCTTCCGTTAGGGTCGCCTGTGCCTGTTGTTGCTACAGCTGGGAATTGAGCACCGCTTTGATATACTGTAATCCAGAGGTTTTCTTCGCCTGAAACTGGTACTGGAGCTGTCAATTTTACTTCGAAGATACCTTCTTCTTCTTCACCAACGAATTGGAAGTCTTGAGAATGTACAGCTGTACCAGGAGCGAAGTCACCACCATAAGAGATTGTCAATGTAGCATCACCAGCTACTTTATTATACAAAGCGACTTTAGTGATGTTTGTTCCGGCGTATTCTTTTAAGTCTTTAGCAGGGAACATAATACCCCAGTAAATTTTACCGTCGCTGCCGCCGAATGTCTTTTCAGGTGTTCCGTTATCGTAATACAACCAATCTTTTACATAAGGCCATACCAATGTAGCACCTAAAGTACCATCTTCTTTCATTGTAGCTTTACCATAGAGGTCATGTGGAGCTTCACATACTAATGGTTCTTTTACAACGAGAGTTTTTGTTAAAGGACATGACATTGCGTAGTATGATAAGTCTTTAGCTCCGCCATAAACAACTCTGATTGTATAGTCTATAGATTCTTCATCTTCTGAGAAAGTATCAGTGAATGTATTTTCTTTGATAGGTTCTGGAGTGATAAGCTGACCATTGCGGAATACTATTGTTCCGAGAGGTTCTATTGTTGTTGTTTCTGGTTCATCTAAGATAGATTCATCTTTTTCGCCTACGAAAGCACGGATCATCCATGTGCCGTACCATCCTTCTCCGAAATAGTTAGCATCGAACCATGATACGCCGTCTTGTGACATCCAGCGGCTGTTAGGGTCGCCCATGTCTGCAGAGTATGCTGCTACCCAGCCTCCAGAACCGTATTCGTTTGAGAATTGAATCCAGATGTTTTCATCTTCGCTGATTGTTACAGGAGTGTCTAATTCAATTTCAACATATGATTTCTTACCTGTTGTTGTGTAAGTCTGTACGTGTACCATTGTTCCAGGAGCTGTGTCACCGCCTTTGTGGATTGAGAAGGCACCGTTATGAGCTTCATAGTCGTAAAGAGCAATTTTTGTTATAGGTCTTTTTGCGTAGTCTGAGATTAAGTCTGCAGGGAACATGATAGCCCAAAATATTTGTGTAGGTGATGCTGGACTTGTTGAATAGTCAAATAATCCTAATGCTGATTCCATAACACCATTGTCGTAGTATAACCATTCGCCTTCTTCTCTGTTGCCTCTTGTTGTTCCAGATGTCAAGCTGATGTTGTCAAGCTTAATCCAGAAGTTGTTTGTACAGTTGTAGTGACGGAATGCGATATAAATTTCTTGTCCAGCATATTCACTGAGGTCGATTGTTCTTTCAAACCATTGGCCTTGTGTTGATGAAGCTTCTGTTTCGCCAGCTGTCAATGTTTCGTCGAAAATCATTGTGAAGTCGTTGGCTTTTGTGTTGCCTTTTGCTGAGATAGCAACGCCGTAGTGTTCACTAGGATATTGTTTTGCTTGAGCAGAAACATTGAATGTAAGCTTAGAATTTGCTGTGATAGTATATTTTCTGTTTGATACCAAGAAGTTGTCAGGTGTGATCTTGGTTTCTGTTTGGTTATCGAATGATATTGAAGCAGCGCAGAATGAGTTGTCAATACCGAAACCTTGGTTAGCAAATTCAGATGTATTTTGCCAGTTGCGAGCGTCACCGTCAGCATCTATAGTTGTCCATCCTTCTAATGTTCCGTTGTCGAAGTTGACAGAGAAATCGTATTCTGGTTCTAATGGAGTTTCAATAGTAGGCATTTCCCATGTTAAAATAGCCTTGTTGCCGTCTTTGTTAGCTTTGTAGTTAACAGCGCTAGCAAATTCATCACATTCTGTATATTTCCATGTATATTCAAACATCACATATTCATTTTTAGGAAGAATAGTTGTTGTATATTCTTTACCTTCAACCAAAGAAGCAACGTCGAATTGATAATATTTGTTTGTATAGTTTTCTTCAACGAGTTTGTCGTCAAGGTAGATGTTGAATGATGCGTCTGTTTTTTCATAATCCCACATAGCCCATGCTGTTGGAGATACGTAGAGACCTTCGATTAATTCAGGCATTTTTTCTAAAACACAGCCTATTGTAGCAGCTTCGTATACATCGATGTCACCAGAGTATGGATAGTAACCTTCTAATGTAACATTATATTCATATTCACCTCTGCGTACATTTGTGAATTGGTATGCGCCAGAAGCATTTAATGTTGTTTCATATTTGTATTGTGATTCGTCTGTGTTGTTCAAAGTTACGATAGCACCTTCAGATGAAGCGTTGTCGTCTGTAGCAACAGTGAAGTTGACTGTAGTGAACATATCTTTTTCGATAACATTTGACCAAACTGTCTTAGCTGCTACAGGAACAGATGTTTCAGATGTTTGTGCTTTAATGATTATGTTGTCGACACCTGTTCCGAAGTTTTTACGTAAGTCTTCGTGTACGAATGCGATGTAAACTGTTTTTCCAGCACAAGCTGAAATGTCTACTGTAGCTTTTTTCCATTGGAAGTTAGAAGTTTCTGTCCAAAGTTCTGTCCAAGGTCCTTCTGCTGATTCTGAGAATTTTACATATAAAGGGTCGCCTGTGTCGCCGCCGAATTCTGGAGATGCATAGCTGAATTCAAGTGTTGGGTTGACAGCTTTTGTCAAGTCGATAGCTGGTGATACGAGATAGTAATCAGCTTTGTCATAACCACCGTAAGAAAAAGCCATTTGTTCACCTGCATCAGGAGCGAGAATTACACCAACAACGCCAGATGCTGACCATTGGCCTACTGTACTTGCTGTAGCTGGATCTGAGAATGCTGTCCATCCTTCTGGTAAGTAAGGATATTCTGCTGATTCAAAACCTTCTTCAAAGATTGTTTCATCTTCTGCTGTGCCACGTGTTTCTTGTTCGTATAATGCAGCAACGCCCCATTGGTAGATACCCCATTCTTGTTCGCTCCATTGTGCGTCTTGGTATGATGTGCCAGAAACATTGTCAGCGATAACTACAGGAGAACCATTGTTTTTGTTTCTATATACTCTATAGCCGATAGGTTCTTCTGAGTCTTCGTCGTTCCATGTCCATGAAACATTAAGTTCGTTTTCGTTTTCTGTTGCAACAACGTTTTCAACTGGTGTTGGTAAACCGTCAGTCAATTTGACATTGTCAACCATGATAGTACCTTGGTCGTCCATTGTGTAGTGAAGGATGCCGATGTAAACTTCTTGGTTTGCTAAATATTCAAGAGAAATCTCAACCTTGTTCCACTCTGTTGCATTAGCTAAGGCTGTTTCGTCTTGTAATGAAATGAAAGATACGCCGTCTAATGAATAAGCAACACCAATGCCATGTTTTGCAACTTCCTTGTTAGATTTAACATCGAAAGTGATTTTTGATGTTGGGTAAATAGCATATCTGCTTGTTGTTGAGAGAATGTTGTTTGGCTTTGCGTATTCTGATGACTCTGAATAGAAATAGCCATCAGTATGACCAAGCCAGCAGTAACCGTCGTTGTCAACATCGACAGTCTTCCAACCTTCGATAGAGCCACCGTTAAAGTCGTAGAAAAATCTACTTTCAACTTCATCAGCTCTTAATGAAAATGGCATAAGACATACCATTAACAATAAACTAGCTAAAAATTTTCTCATAATGATAATGAATTAGTTAATAATAAATATTTTAATTTTTTTGATTGATATACGTATGTTATTTATAAAGGAAAACGTGTAAGTAGAAATAGTTTAAATAGCCTACAAATATATAAAAAATCTTAATTTTTGAGAAAAAAAGATATATAAAAAAATAGAGACCTCACAATGAAGTGAAGCCTCTATAATTTTGTAATTATCAATGAATAATTATTTGTTATTTCTTTATGAATCTCTTGGCGATTTCTCCGTTTTCTGTCTTGACTTTCACGAAATAAACTCCGCTGTTTAAATCAGAAACATCAACGGACAAATTATCTTGGTGACTTGTTGTCTTGTTGTCTTGTTGTCTTCCAAAAATATCATAAATCACAACTTCTTCAATTGCAGTTTCTGCTTCTATAAACAATCTGTCGTTGACAGGATTTGGATAGATGCTGAAAGTTGTGCTGATTTCTTCAATTGCATCATCGTCTTCTACGTCAGATGCGAGTCTGATGTCGACAGTATACTCGGTTGATAATTCTCCTTCGATTAAGAAGTAGTAAGTTCCTGCAGGAAGTATAGCGTTTTGAATGCCAACACCGTTGATTGAAGTGTTTGCCAATAAGATATTGTCTATGATGAGACCTGTAGCGTCGTTGCCGTTACAGTCGAAGTGACGGAATCCGATGTAGACTTCTTGACCAGCGTATTTTTCAAGTGAAACCATCTGGTGATTGAAACCTGTGTAGTTGATGGTTGTTTCCCAGACTACTTCCCAGTTGTTTTTGTCTGTAGAAACTACAACGCCGTAATGTTCTTTGTTGTACATATTGCTGAGGTCGGCAGATCTTGCGTCCCATGACAATACTGATTTCTTTGAGAGGGTGTATTTTTCAGCTGTGTGGATGTAGTTGTCAGGATATAATGCGCCATTTGAATAAGTGTTTGAATAAATCGCGATTGACTCGTCTGTTCCGCTGATGTATGTGTTGTTAGGGTCAGTGAGAACCCATTGGTCTTTGTCGCCGTCTTCTTCAAAAATATTCCATCCGTTAGGTTTGCCGTCGTTGAAGTCGAAAGAGAAGAGTGTCTCTGCATTTTCATCTGGTGCTATCTCTGCTTTGTAGAAGTTGTTTTCACGAGGTCCGCCATATCCGTCGAAACCTTCTTTGTATATTGTGAGACTTACATATTCAGCATTGGCAAAGATGATTGCATCTTCTTCAAATACAGCTTTGTATACGATGTCGCCGAGTGGCACGTCTGGTTGTACTCCTTCAGGGAAATTATAGTTTTTGTAAGCTTCAAGTTTTGCTGTTTCTGTGAAAGGCAAGGTGATTTCTTCTGCTGTTTCCCAAACGTCTTTTGCTTCAGGGAAATAAGCATAAGCAGTTACGTTGATGGTGTCGAATCCCAAAGTGTGTTCAACGACGATTTGTCCGCTGATTTTGCCTTCAACGTCTGATTCTCCATGTGTGACTTCTGTAGTAAAAGACTGGTCTGTTGAGACTGTAACAGGTTGTGATAAGTCATAAACGATGAAGAAAGGATGTAATGATTTGATAGATAAAACGGTGTATTCTTCGCCGGTTGTGCCAAATTCGATTATTGCTGGGTCCATCCATGCTCCTGAAGGACGGTCGCCGAGGTCGATGTTTTTAGTGTAAGTTACTGGAGATGTCTCGCCGTCTCTGACTGTAGCGTTTAATGTTAATGATGCTGTCATGACGAGCAACATTAAGAAAGTGTAGAATTTTTTCATAATGATTAATTTTAGTTTGAAATACAATCACAAATTTAGTGAAAATAATTCATAATTCAAATACATAATGTATAATTTTTTAAGCCCTGAAATGGCAAAACAAATATAGGATAAGGCACGCCTTATTAGTTAGGAGTTGCGACTTGGAATTTGTAGCCTCCAATGCGTTAGGGATTGGAGCGGCATCCTTTGCGAGCGTAGGGAGCAAAGATATAGCGGAAAGCCCGACGGCTTTGCCGGAACGCCCAAAAACAATTCATAATTCACAATGCATAATGCATAATTGAAGTTGAGATGTGCTTTGTTAAAAAAAAAGTCAGCATTTTGCAACGCTGACTTTTATATGATTTACAGTTTTCTACTGATTTCCTTGATAGTGTATCCTTCGATGATGTCACCGACTTTGATGTCGTTGTAACCGTCGATGTTCAAACCGCATTCGAAACCTGCGCTGACTTCCTTGACGTCGTCTTTGTAGCGTTTCAATGAGCCTAACGAACCGGTGTGTACTACGATGCCGTCTCTGATGATACGAATCTTAGTCTGACGGTTGACTTTTCCGTCGAGGACCATACAACCTGCGATGCGGCCGACCTTGCTGATGTTGAATACTTCTCTGATCTCGATGTTACATGTAACAACTTCTTCGATTTCTGGAGCCAACATACCTTCGATAGCTGACTTGATTTCTTCGATAGCTGTGTAGATGATAGAGTAGAGGCGGATATCGATTTCTTCTTTCTCAGCAAGACGTCTTGCCTGAAGTGTAGGACGTACGTTGAAACCAACGATGATAGCATTTGATGCTGAAGCCAATAAGATATCAGATTCGCTGATAGCACCGACTGACTTGTGGATAACGTTGACCTGTACTTCTGGTGTTGAGAGTTTCAACAATGAGTCTGCCAAAGCTTCTGATGAACCGTCAACGTCAGCCTTAACGATGATGTTAAGTTCTTTGAAGTCACCGATAGCAATACGTCTACCGATTTCATCCAAGGTGATGTGTTTTTGAGTACGCAAGCCTTGTTCTCTTTGTAATTGTTGACGACGTGAAACGATTGATTTTACTTCTTTTTCGTCATCGAAAACATTGAAGTTGTCACCAGCTTGTGGAGCGCCGTTGAGACCTAACATCAATACTGGAGTTGAAGGACCTGCAGCTTTTACAGACTTGTTCTGTTCGTTGAACATAGCCTTCACCTTGCCGTATGTTGTTCCTGCAAGAACCATGTCACCGACTTTAAGTGTACCGTCTTGAACCATGATTTTTGCAACATAACCACGACCTTTGTCCAAAGCTGATTCGATGATGGTACCTTTAGCAGCTTTCTTAGGATTTGCTTTGAGGTCTAAGAATTCAGCTTCCAATAAAACCTTGTCTAACAATTTGTCGACATTGAGACCTTGTTTAGCAGAGATTTCTTGTGACTGATATTTGCCGCCCCATTCTTCAACGAGGATATTCATCTGAGCTAACTCTTGGTAAATCTTTTGAGTGTTAGCTGTAGGCTTATCAATTTTGTTGATAGCGAAAACGATAGGAACGTTAGCTGCCTGAGCGTGGTTGATAGCTTCAACAGTCTGAGGCATAACGCTGTCGTCAGCTGCGATAACGATGATAGCGACGTCGGTCAAGCTAGCACCACGAGCACGCATAGCTGTAAAGGCTTCGTGACCTGGAGTATCCAAGAATGAGATCTTCTTGCCAGATGCTGTAGTAACTTCGTAAGCACCGATATGTTGTGTGATACCGCCAGCTTCGCCAGCTGCTACGTTAGCATTACGGATGCTGTCCAAAAGTTTTGTCTTACCGTGGTCGACGTGACCCATGACGGTTACGATAGGAGCTCTTGGAATCAAGTCTTCTGGTCTGTCTTCTTCTTCGTTGCTTGACAATGCTTCTTGAACGTCGATGCTGATGAATTCAACTTTGAAACCGAATTCTTCTGCAACTAATGTCAAGATTTCTGCGTCGAGACGTTGGTTGATAGAAACGAAAACACCCAAACTCATACATGTTGAAATAACCTTTGTAACAGGAATGTTCATCATGTTAGCCAACTCGTTTGCAGTAACAAACTCGGTGACTTTGAGTATTTTCTTTTCTTCCATTTCGTGGAGTCTTTCTTCCTCCATCTCGTTGGCTATGTTGTGACGTTTCTCACGACGGTGTTTTGAAGTCTTTGACTTGCCGAGTGGTGACAAACGAGCCAAAGTCTCTTTAATTTGTTTTTGGATTTCTTCGTCAGAAAGCTCAACTTTTTCTTCAACAACAGGTTTGACAGGCTTCTTGAACTTGTCGTTCTTACGTTTGTCGTTGTTACGATTATCGCCAGGTTTGCCGCCGCCTTGTTTGTTATTGTTGTTAGCGTTATTGTTTTTGTTGGCGTTGTTATTGCCCTTATTATTGTTATTGGCATTGTTGCTGTTGTTGCCTTCGCTGTTAGCTACGCTGCCTTCAGTGCCAATACGTTTACGTTTTTTCTTCTTGTCTTTGCCGAAGCCTTTGTTGTCGTCACCTGATGATGCAACAGGTTGTTTAGCTTTAGGCTTACGTTCAGATGGAAGCTCAATCTTGTCGAGAATCTTTGGACCTTCCAACTTCTTAACCTGAGTAGGAATGAAGTTGACAGGTTTTTGTTCTTGACCTTGACTTTGACCTTGACTTTGAGTCTGTGCTTGAGCCTGATTTGGTGTTTGACTTTGAACAGCAGGTTTTACCTGTTGTCTGTTGTCCGTTGTCTGTTGTCTATTGACAGTAGACTGTTGTTTGTTGTCTTTTTTGTCCTTAGATTTTTTATCTTCTAATGGGATTTTACCCACTACATTAATATGTATGCCGCTATTATTTTTCTTGTCCGAATTTGTATTTGTATTGATGTCCTTTTTAGGTTCAGAAACGACAGTTTTTTCTGCCACTTCGATTTCCTTTTTAGGTTCTGCAGCTACTTCTTTAACTTCTGTAGCTTTAGGTGCTTCAACGATAGTTTCAGCAGTTTTAACTTCCTTGACTTCTTCCTTAGGAGCTACAACTTCCTCGACTTTAGTCTCAACCTTAGTTTCTATCTTAGGTTCAACTTTAGCTACTACTTCTTCTTGAGCTTTCTCTTCTTTTTTCTCTACTGTCTTTTCAACAGGAGCTTTCTTTTGTTTGTCATCGCTCATGCTGCCGTTGAAACGGATAGTAACTTCTTCTTCTTCAAAGTCGTTGCTTGCATCTTCATTCTTTCTTGCAGAATCAATGGTGATGCTTTTACCTTTGTAGCTGAAGTCACCGAGCTGGTCGGCATTTTTCTTTACTTCTTTCTCGCCTTGATATTCTTTAACGAGGAGGGCATACATTTCCCCGTTAAGTTTTGTGTTAGGCGATGAGTCTACTTTATGACCTTTCTTGCCAAGGAATTCAACAATCATAGCTGGGCTGATGTTGAACTCTTTAGCGGCTTTCGATAATCTGATGTTATTCTTTAAATCTTCGGACATATTT
>JAZRNQ010000088.1:0-2069 GCA_045648285.1 Bacteroidales bacterium
GTAAAAGAAGAAATCATATCCATTTATTAATAACGCTCTTGGACTCATAATTCTCTTTAAATCACATTGCAAATATAAAAGTTTTCCCCGAAACCACAACTTTTTACAATGAAAACTTTACATACTTAGGTTATATAAGAAGGTTCTTCGTCACTTTAGGTGGAAAAAGGAACTAGATTTGACGCTTTATATGCGAACTATATCATTGATTACCAGTGATATATGTTTGAAAAAATTGCAGATGTGAATATTTTTTTGTATCTTAAAGGGTGAAAATCAAAGAATTACAAAACTTTATTCGACATCTGCATGACCAAAGGTAGTTTAAAATCCCTGTCTTTCCAAAGCTTGAAGCAATTAATTTGTCCCGATGGATATCGGTTGAAGGAAATTTCTATGTCGGGAAGCATTCTGCGCTTCCTTTTCTCATCCAAAAAGCGCAAATCAGTTTGTCCTATATGTGGGAGATGGTCCAAGAACAGACACAGTTGTTATCATCGTACATTGCAGCACACTCCCTTAAGCGGACATCCAGTCATGTTCGAGTTTGTCCTACATAAATATTATTGCAAGAATCCCTCATGCATCCGCAAGATTTTTGCCGAACCTATTGCTGGTCTAGCCCGATATGCACGGAATACCTTACGGTTGGACGAGTTTATAACGTCATTGTCTTTACGCCTAAGTTCCACCGAGTCTTCATCATTCCTCTTGCAGGAAGGTATCATATGCAGTCCTTCGAGTTGTGTCAGGAGGCTGAAAAGACTTTCCTTTCCTGAAAAGCAACGGCATACCGCAATCGGAATAGATGACTTTGCCTGGCGGAAAGGACATCATTATGGTAGTGTGCAGGTAGATATGCTTACCCGTAAACCAATCGACCTGTTGTACAGTCGTGATTCCCGTTCCGTTTATTCATGGTTCCTAACTCACCCGGAGGTCAAGTATGTAAGCCGTGATGGAAGCATCGCATTCAAGGAGGCCATATCAAATGCTTGTCCTCAAGCCGAACAGATACGTGACCGGTTCCATCTGGTCAAGGACTTCTCCTCCTATATAGAGAAACTCGTCCTTCGTCTTCATCGTGATATGGAATGGAAAAAACAGGAAACAAGGCCCTCCAAGGAGGATATACATGGCGTTATATGGGCACATGTAGTTGGAATGGGAAACAAGGTTAGGCGTGAGAAGATAAGACGGTACCAACTTTTCAATGAACTAAAGAGTAAAGGGTATTCCATCAGGGAAATTGCGCGGAAAACAGGTATGGACAGTTCAAATATCCGCAGACACCAGGAAATTAGACTTGACAAACTCCTTACAGCCAACCAATGGAGTATAATCAAGCACATTGAACAAATATCTGAAGGCATAGCTGCCGGAACAATGACAGGAGAACAGGACATCATCTCCCACTATAAAGATGTTGAAGGGAAGGACTTGATAGGATTGGATCAGAAATTGGATGAATGCTTCAAGAAAAGATGTGTGGAGCAAAGCAAGAAAAGAAAACTCCCCAAACCATCCAATAAAGAAATTTTCAAGACATTTTTCTGTAAAGGATACAAGAGCGCGCATCCGATGCTCTTGGAAGTGCTGGAAAACAATATAGCTTATCGGAAACTGATAATTTTATGTAGGGAGTTCAGGGACATGATGAACGGATATCCATTCACGCATACGCTACAAATGTGGATTAGACTAGTCCGAAACTTGAAAATAAAGGAATGTTCGGATTTTTGCAAGATGGTAGAACTGGATTTTGAGGCTATTGCTAACGCTGTTGAACTCCCCTTCAACAATGGAATATTGGAGGGGACTGTCAACAGAATTAAAAACATCAAAAGAATGATGTTTGGTAAAGCAGGGGAAAGACTGCTTAAAATGAAATTGATTTTAAATTCTTCCACCTAAAGTGACGAAGAACCGTTTTTACAAAGTTCTGTATAGTATCTATTTATATGCAAATATTTATGCATAAAGTCTTGCTTTGCGAAACATCAAGGCGTTTTAAAAAAACGCCGAGGCATTTGAAGCAAAATATCACCGCGTTTTTTTAAAAGACGGTC
>JAZRNQ010000089.1:0-13380 GCA_045648285.1 Bacteroidales bacterium
GACATATCACCTTTGAGCACTGTAAAGAACTGTGGTATCTCATCGAGTCGTGTCTTACGCATGAAACGTCCCCATGGAGTGATACGAGGGTCGTTGTCTTTAGAAAGCTGAGGTCCTGCGCTCTCAGAATCGACATACATACTTCTAAACTTCAGCATATTGAAAGGCACGCCGTGCTTGCCGATACGTTCTTGTCTGTAAAACACAGGTCCTGGGGAAGACAGTTTCACCATGATAGCTGTAAAGATATACAAGGGTGAGAATATTATAATCACCATCAAAGAAGCGACGACATCGAAGATTCGTTTGGTAATACGTTGCCACATAGGCATCAATTCTGGTGTCACTCTGATGAGAGGAGCATGCCATATAGCCTCTTGTTTTACTGTACCGAAGAGGATATCCTGCATGATTGGGATAATCTTAACGACAACATCAAGACTCTCTAAAAGAACCAAAATCTTGTCGATAGTCTCAATCTCAGAACGTTCGATAGCGATGATAACTTCTTCTATGTCATTGTCCTTAATAACCTTAGCCACATCCTTGTAAAAGCCAAGATGCGGAACATATTTCGCAAGTTTATATTCTTTCCAGTCAAATACGTTTACGAAACCGACTATGATATTTCCTGAAGAATACTTCTGATTTTCAATTTCTTTGTAAATCTCACAGGCATTATCATGACTGCCAATAATCAATGTGTTGAAACCTATTTCTTTTCTATGAATCTTTCTTGCTGTTCTCGTTGTGATTATTAGACGACAGAAATATGTCAGTATGAATTGTAGTCCGAACAAGACTGTGAAAGACACATAATAAGATTTATAAGACACTATCACATCGTCAATTATTGTAACAAAGAACAATATGACCACACCAACTAAGGTCACAAAAAATGTTTGACTAAGTTCTTTCAATCGTGACTTTGAGAAGACATTATTGTAATAACCAGATATTGTGTACAATATCAGCCAGAAGATTGGCACTCCGATTATACCTATAATGAAATTAGAATCTTTAAAAACCTGTTGATAATGCACAAAGATATTCAAATCTTCATTATATTTCCTAAAGAAGAAAAACAGGGTCCATGCAATCAAAGCACAGAACCAATCTGTTACGACATACTTTATTGTCTGTCTCGTTTTATTGTTTTTCTTAGCCACGATAAATTACTTTTATATTGTCGAAATAGTATTCTGCTTCAGTACCTTTTTCTGTAGATCCTGAAATATACACTTTGAAATATTCTGGAGTTCTGCTAGCAGCGTCTGTTATGCTTGGTCCCAAATTGATATAAATCTTATTCCAGTTTTTAGAAGGATTGACATGAACAAGTTCCATTACCTCTTCACTGGCTATCTTAGCGAAGAGACCAACAGTAAACATATCTGTACACTTATAATCTAATTCTAAGAAGATACTATTTCCTTGGTCTGGCAGGTCATATAATTTTGGAGTGGTGATACAGAAAGTCAGAGTGTCTTCAATCCACACATAACCTGAATAGTGAGAATTGCCTTCTTTATCTTTCCACACATCAGGAGTATCTCTGTCTGTTCTTGTGATTGTTGTGTCGCTATAAGCTACTGTCTCAAGACCTACTTGTCTTTCAAAATCTTCCATCCATTCAAAATGAATGTCACTATCATCAATAGGGTAATAATGTGTAGAAGGAGTTACAGTATCTATAACTTTTTCTTCAAACACATAATCTTCAATGATATAAGGAACATAAAACGGATTCAGCGTTCTTGTAGAGCTATTTCCGTTTAACTTTATTCCCGGATAGAGTGTCAAATCGTGCTTACCTCTTTCAAGAATCGGGATTGTAGCTGGCAATTCATAATATCCTTGAAAACTTCCATCAATATATACAACGACATCTGTTATCTTGTGAGAATCTGCACCTTCTGAAAAATAGTCTGTCTCGAACAAGAATTTGTCGACATGGAGATAAGCTGGTATTTCCTGATTACCTTCAAAGCCTGGACATGAAGACAAAAAAATCGTTGAAAAAACAACGGTTAAAACAATAAATAAGTTCTTTATAATTCTCATACAATTTTATATTTTATTCTGAACGTGTACTGCAATAATATATTGCTTATTTTAATTATTTTGAACTATTCTCTGATTTTTATCTATCTCATCAAGAATCATATAACATATTTCCAAAGCATGAACTCCATCATGAATTGTAACTATTGGTTCTGTATTATTCACAATAGCATTATGGAAACTCTCTAATTCAGTCATGATTGAATTGATAGGCTGCACTGTTGGTTGCTCAATGCTAATCTGTTTTTTAGTACCATCTGCAAGATTAATTTTCATTGCGAAAGGATTCATTTCATCTGCCTCATTGATTTGCACCACTTCTGTCTTCTTTTCCAAGAAATCTACAGTTATATACGCATCTTTTTGGAAGATACGATGTTTTCTCATATTTTTCAATGAAATACGACTAGCAGTGAGATTTGCCACTGAGCCATTCTCAAACTCTATTCTCGCGTTAGTGATGTCGGGTGTCGGACTTACTATAGCCACTCCGCTAGCACTTATTTTCTTGACAGGAGACTTTATCATATCCAAGATGATATCAATATCGTGAACCATAAGGTCAAGAACGACAGGCACGTCTGTTCCTCTAGGATTGAACAATGCGAGGCGATGCGCTTCCACGAACAAAGGGGCGTCAATGTGAGGACGCGCGGCTATGTATGCAGGATTGAAACGCTCCACATGACCAACCTGCACTTTAACATTGGCTTCGTATGCAAGTTTTATGAGTCTGCCTGCTTCATCAACAGTAGCAACAATAGGTTTCTCGATAAACACATGCTTGCCTTTTTTCAGAGCTAACGAGGCACTTTCAAAATGAGATATCGTAGGAGTCACTATATCAACAATATCTACCGAGTCTATGAGTTCTTCGACAGATGAAAAACATCTCACTTGTAAGTCTTCAGTAACTTTTTTTGCAGTGTTGTTATCTTGGTCATAAAAACCGATAAGTTCATAAACAGGCAATTGCTTGATACAGTTTATATGTATCTTTCCTAGGTGTCCTGCGCCTAAAACTCCTATCTTCAACATCAGATTATTTTTTCGCAAATATAAGGTTTTTTTGTAACTTCGCGAAACAAAAAAAAGCGATGCAGGAAGATAATTACAGACATAAAGGAATGCGAAAAAGCTTGGTTGAAGAGCTTAAGAATAAGGGTATTAGCGACGGGAATGTGCTCAACGCCATCAACACCGTACCTCGTCATGTTTTCTTGGATTCTTCATTCTTGGATTTCGCTTATCAGGACAAGGCTTTCCCTATAGGTTCGGGACAGACAATCTCACAGCCATTCACTGTGGCGTTTCAGTCTAGTCTACTTGAAATAAAGAAAAACATGAAAGTCTTAGAGATTGGAACAGGTTCCGGTTATCAAGCTTGCGTGCTTGCAGAAATGGGCGCGAAAGTATTCAGCATCGAACGTCAGAGAAAGCTATACACCAAGACAAAAGCTTTCTTGGCAGAGTTTCCATATCGAATTAAAATGTTCCTTGGCGACGGCAACAAAGGTCTTCCTACATACGGACCTTTCGATAGAATCATCATAACAGCTGCAGCTCCAGAGATACCACAAGCTCTCATCGACCAACTCAAAGTCGGAGGCATGATGGTTATTCCTTTATCTGAAAATGAAAACTGCCAGACGATGCTGCGTCTCACCAAACAGGAAGACGGCAGCATGAAAAGAGAAGAATACGGCGACTTCCGATTCGTCCCGATGCTTAAAGGCGTTGGAGAGGATTGAGTTTTAAAGTCTACAAGACTATAAGACAACAAGACTATAAGTTTTATTAATTCCCCCAAAAGAGAAGATGCATCAGCTGTTGATGCATCTTCCCCTTATCTTGTAGTCTTGCAGACCCGTTGTCTTGTAGTCTTATTTATTTATTCCAAATCTGATATACTTAATAGTAAGTCCTTTGTCGAGCCAGATTTGTTCGTAATATGTTCTGATTTTCTTTACTTCCAAATCGTCGTCGTTGGCGTATAAGTTATCGTAGTTATAGAAAATTGGATAACCGCCTTCTTTTGCTGTCTCTACTGTAAATTCATACATCAAGTCGCTGTCGGTTTTAAGGTTAACGACGCCGTCTTGTTTCATGAATGTACGATAACGTTCGAGGAAGTTAGGACCTGTGAGACGTTTACGAGCTTTTGATGGCTGAGGATCTGGGAAAGTGACCCATATTTCATCCACTTCATTTTCAGCGAAGAAATTATCGATGAGTTCGATATGAGTTCTGAGGAATGCTACGTTTGTGAGGCCTTCGTTACGAGCTTGGCAGAGACCGACCCACATTCTTGAGCCTTTAATATCTACACCGATATAGTTGATGTCTTTATGTGCGCGAGCGAGACCAACTGTATATTCACCTTTACCGCAGCCCAATTCCAAAACGATTGGATTGTCGTTCTTAAAAAAATCTTGTTTCCATCTGCCTTTCAATGGAAATCCTTCTTCTTTGATTCTTTCAAATGAATATTCAAAAAGATTATTGAAAGTCTTGTTTTCTGCGAAACGTTCTAATTTATTTTTTCCCATCTTAAATTATTTTTGGAACAACAACCATGCAGAATTGTCATACTTGCTTTTTATCTCGTCGAGACGGACTAAAGCATCAGCTTTTTCTGCGAAAGATTCATAATAAACGCGGATATATCCTTTATCGTTTTTCTCTAATGTAGATGCATTCTCAAAACCTTTAGCTTTAATGCCGTTAAGACATTTCTCAGCACTTGCCTCTGTCTGGAAGGAACCGCCTATGATGTAGTAGGAGTTGAGGAGCTGAGGAACTGAGGAACTGAGGAGTTGAGAATCTGAGGAGTTGAGTTGCTGAGTTGCTAAGATGTTTTCTACTTGAACTTCAGGGGTAACTTCAGCTATTTCAGAATCGCTAATTTCTGAAATTTCCTCTTCTAATACAATTTCTTCTATTGTTTCAACAGTTGCGATTTCTTCACTGCAAGCAGCAATACTCTCTGAACTTATAATATTCTGAGGTTCTGAGGTTTTGAGATTTTGAATTTCAATCAAGAACTCGTTTGGTGATGAATATAAGAAAGGATTCCAGCTTGCGAAGTTAGAGTCTGACTTATCTGTAGTCCAATTGATAAGGAAAACCAATACGAATGCTAATGTAGTAAAAGCTAATGTTCTGAACAAACTAGGCTTTCTTCTTGGAGTGTCAGATATTTCCTCGACGCTCTCAATTGCCATTGTATATTCTGTGTTTTTCGCTTTTTGTTCAACAACGATTCTCTCTTTGATAATCTGATATGTCTCTGTACGGAATACAGGCTTGTAGTTGAATTCTGTCAAGCCGAAAGAATCGCCAAGAAGATTTTCGCTGTGACTAACTTCAAAAACGTAGTCATTACCGAACTTACGCATCTTGCCAAGTCCTTCCATGACATATTCATTATTGACATCGAGAATCGCAGCTGTCTGATTGACAAAATTTTGAATCTTTGTCAAAGAATCTTCCTTTGAGATATTCTCTTTTTTGGAGATAAAATCGACGAGGATTTCGTCATTGTTTGTCAATTTATTATTGAAAACTATTTCCTTATATGGAGGTAAAAAACTATGATTTGCGTAATCTATTGTAGCAGAATGTCTTTTAGAGATAAAAGCTCCAAATTCTGGAATAATCACGCATTCGTTATCGTTTAATAACTCTTTTAAGTAATTAGTAATCATACTATTGAAAGTTTTCAGTAATAAATAATTTCGGTACGCGAAGTTAAGAAAAATAGTTTAATCTTTGAAGAATTTTAGACATTTTTCTACATCATGCGGAGTATCAATTGAATAACTTTCGAACTCCGTCACACCCATCTTTATGGAGTAAGAATTTTCGAGCCAACGTAGCTGCTCAAGACACTCTGCCAGTTCCAATCCCGACTGTTCCAAAGATGCGATTTCTTTCAAGACATTAACCTTATAAGCATAGATGCCGATGTGTTTATAAAAGGTCCTAGCCTGCATCCACGACTTCTCGTCTTTATCCACCTTTCTTAAAAAAGGTATGGTCTGACGGCTGAAATATAACGCCTTGCCTTTATTGTCAAAAACGACTTTCACTACGTTCTCATCGAAAAGCTCGTCTTCGTTTTTTATCGGCTTACATAATGATGCTATCTGACTTTCCTCTGAAGAAATGAGTGTAGCAATCTGATTTATCTGCTCTGGATTGATAAAAGGCTCATCACCTTGTATATTAACAACTGCATCATATTGGTCACCTATCTTCTCAACAATTTCGCAGCATCTATCAGTTCCGCTATTATGTTCCGACGAAGTCATCATCACCTTTCCTCCAAAAGCAAGTACTGCGTCAAAGATACGTTGGTCGTCAGTGGCGACAACTACATCCGACAACAATCCAGATTTGAGAGATTGTTCGTAAACACGTTGTATCATCGATTTGCCGTTTATGATTGTCAACGGCTTGCCTGGAAAACGAGTCGAGGCATAACGAGCTGGTATTATTCCGAGTATCTTCATATTTAAAAAAAATTCAAAATCTCAAAAACTAAAAAAACCAGAACTTTGAGATTCTGAACTTTTGAGTTTTTGAATTTTAACTAAAAAAGTCCATTAAGTGAGGCATTCACGCTGTCGATTACCTTGCTTAAGTCTTCTGGATTTTCGAATTCAAGATTGTCGCTATCAATAATCAAGACCTTGCCTTTGTCGTAGTTAGCAATCCAGTTTTCATATTTATCATTTAGCGACTTCAGGTAGTCGAGACGAATTGACTGCTCATATTCACGGTTACGTTTTGCAATCTGACGTACCAATGTTGGGATGCTCGCTCTCAGATATATCAGTAAGTCAGGAGCTTGCATATATGATGACATCAAATCAAACAATGAACTATAGTTTTCATAGTCTCGGTCTGACATCAAACCCATATCGTAAAGGTTGGAAGCGAAGATATAAGAGTCTTCATAAATAGTTCTATCCTGAACCACATTATCGCCGCTGTTTCTGATATCCAGAATCTGACGAAAACGCGATGTCAAGAAATATATCTGCAAGTTGAACGACCAACGTTGCATATCATAATAAAAGCTGCTGAGATATGGATTGTTATCCACTTCCTCATAATGAGCCTTCCATCCTAAATGCTTTGACAACAAACTAGTTAATGTTGTTTTTCCTGAACCGATATTACCTGCGATAGCTATGTGCATATTTTTTGTTTATAGTTTATAGTTTATAGTTAATAGTTTAAAGTTTAAAGTTCAAGGTTCTTAGCTCTTAGTTCTTAGCTCTTAGTTCACCACTACTTCGGTGCTTTCACCAAGAAATAAATTCCTATTATAGAGAATATAATATTTGGGAGCCATGCCGCTATGAATGGCGAGAACACTCCTGACAATGCGAACACGCGCGAGAACTCCATGAATAAAATATACGAAAACGTTATCACTATTCCTATTCCGAGATGCAGCCCCATGCCGCCGCGCACCTTCCTGCTCGACAGAGCCGCACCTATGATAGTAAGTATCAAAATAGCCGCCGGCGAAGCAATTCTTTTATGCATCTCTATTCTATATGGCAGAGTGTTATCTGCACCTTTTAGTTCCAGGTTCTGAATATGATTACGAATCTCAAATAGATTCATCTCTTCAAATTCTTCCTTGATGTTATATAAGTCGCGAGGCTTTAATAACAATGTAGTGTCTTTAGACTTGCCTCTCTCAAGATATTCCTCTTTTTCCAAACGACGTTCCACGTAATTATCCAGCTTCCATTTTCCTGTAACAGTATCGAAAGAAGCCTTGTCAGCCAAAAGCTTATATGTCATCTCGTTATCTTCGAACTTCTCGACAGTGAACTTATATGCTATCTTTCTTTTTATATCGAAGTTACCTACATAGACATATACACCTCTTTCAATTTGTACATGAATATTAGAGCCTGAACTTTTTGTCAATTTCTCAATATACTTATCTTTAAACTCACGTCTAACGGTGTCAGTCTTAGGTATCAAGAAGTTACCCAGATAAAAAGAACCTACTGACAACAATAGTGCAGCCATGATATAAGGTAACAGAAATCTCTTGAAGCTCACGCCGCTACTTAAAATCGCGATAATCTCCGTATGACCTGCCATCTTGGATGTAAAGAAAATAACGGAGATGAAGACAAATAAGTAAATAAAAAGATTAATAAAATAAGGTATGAACGGCACATAATAATGAAGCGCCACTTCTCTGAATGTAGCCTCGTTTTTTATAAAGCTATCGATGTTTTCTGACACATCGAACACTATTACTATTATAATCAACAGGCTGATTGAGAAGAAGAAAGTCCCGAGATATTTCCTAAATATGTACCAGTCTAAGGTCTTCATGATTAAAGTCTGCGAGTAACCTTTTGTAACATCATGTCGCGCCATGTAGCGAAGTCGCCTTCGATGATATGTTTTCGTGCTTCTTTGACAAGCCAGAGATAGAAACCGAGATTATGCACTGTCGCAATCATAGGACCCAAAATCTCTTTAGAAACGATAAGATGTCTGAGGTAAGCTTTTGTATAATCTCTGTCGACGTATGTAGTTCCATTTTCGTCTAATGGAGAGAAGTCGTATTTCCACTTTTCGTTTTTGATATTGATGATACCTTCCGATGTGAACAACATACCGTTACGTCCGTTGCGGCAAGGCATCACACAGTCGAACATATCGACGCCACGAGAGATTGCCTCGAGTAAGTTAGCCGGTGTTCCCACACCCATGAGATAACGTGGCTTGTCTTGAGGCAGGATTTCATTAACGACCTCTATCATTTCATACATCTGTTCTGTTGGTTCACCTACAGCGAGTCCGCCTATGGCATAACCGTCGGCTTCGTGTTTTGTGATATATTCTGCAGAGCGTTTTCTGAGTTCTGGGTAGACACAACCTTGTACTATTGGAAACAGCGACTGATTGTAATCGTAGACTGGTTCTGTCTCATCGAAACGTTTCCAGCAGCGGTCGAGCCAGCGATGTGTTCTCTCCATCGACTCTTTAGCATATCTGAAGTCTGCAGTGCCTGGAGTACATTCATCGAAAGCCATGATTATGTCAGCGCCGATGACACGTTCAATATCCATCACGTTTTCAGGAGTGAAGGTATGACGAGAGCCGTCTATATGAGATTGGAAAACGACGCCTTCTTCTTTCATCTTTCTGATGCCTGTTAAGGAAAAAACTTGGAATCCGCCGCTGTCAGTAAGTATAGGACGTTTCCAGCCGTTGAACTTATGAAGTCCGCCAGCTTGTTTCAACACATCCAGACCAGGACGAAGATAAAGATGATAGGTGTTGCCTAAAATGATTTGAGCCTGGACTTCTTCTTCCAACTCTCTCATATGCGTTGCCTTAACGCTTCCAACAGTACCAACAGGCATAAAAATAGGTGTCTCGATAGGACCATGATCGGTGGTCAAGACGCCAGCACGAGCATTGCTCGCAGTATCATTTTTGACAAGTGAAAATCTCATAAAATTTTTTGGCAAAGATACTATTTTTCCTATTAAAAATAATCATACTTTTGCAGTGAATTTTCGTTATTTTTTAATTAAAAAATCTCAACAATAATGAGCTTCAACTTCAGTGAATTAAGTTTCTACATATTAGTAATTTTCGTATTGGCATGGCTTATTCAGATGGCGTATCACTGGATATTATTCCGTCGCTTAGCCTTTCATAAAAAACAAGAAAAAGAATGCAGCTACGAGCCTGTTTCTGTGATAGTCTGCGCCCGCGATGCTTACGAATATCTCCTAGACTTGATACCTGTATTGTTGAAGCAAGACTACCCAGAATATGAGATAGTACTCGTCAACGATTGTTCACAGGACAATACCGAGGAATATCTTAAAGACTTGGCAAGAAACAACCCAAAAATAAATCTGGTTAATTTAACACAACATCTCAACTTTTTCCAAGGCAAGAAATTCCCTTTGAGCATGGGAATAAAATCTGCCAGACACGACCTGCTTTTATTGACCGACGCCGACTGCGTTCCTACAACAGACCAATGGATTAAGGAGATGGTCAAGACTTACGACAAAAACACCGAAATCGTTGTTGCATACGGACCTTATTTCGAACGTAAGGGCTTATTAAACAAACTAATCCGTTTCGACACCTTGTACATCGCGATGCAATATATGTCGCTAGCTTTGGCAAAGAAGCCTTATATGGGTGTCGGCAGAAACCTATCATACAGAAAAAGCACCTTCTTGAAAAACAAAGGCTTCACTTCTCATTACAACATACCTTCTGGCGACGACGACTTATTCATTAGTCAAGTAGCTAACAAGAGAAACACAAAAGTTTACATTGATGCTGTCAACAGAGTCGAGTCGGAACCTAAGAAGACATGGAAGAACTGGGTTCGTCAAAAGAAACGCCATTATTCCACAGGCATAAAATACAAACCACAGACTAACAGAATATTAGGATTGTTATTAGGCAGTCGTCTCGCCTACTATCCTACATTGATAGCATTGTTCTTTATGCCACAGGCTATAAATATTTCCTTCGGAGAAATTTACTATTTCGTCATCATAGGATTATTTGCACTGACACATTATGTAACACAATTCATAATCTATCATAAATCTGCCAAACAACTAGGCGAGAAACATTTAGGATTGTTCTTCACACCTTTCTACGACTGTTTCTTCATGATATTCACAACTGTTTTAGGAATCTGGAGTACATTTTTCAAACCTAAAGGATGGTGATGTTTTAATTCATAATTCATAATGCATAATTCATAATTAGATGTAAAAAAGATTGTGCATTATGCATCATGCATTGTGAATTATTTTTATCTTTGCACCTTGTATATTAAGCATTAAAATAAATTCAAAATATATGAACGATTTTCAAAAAGAGATACTCGCAGGTATTCCTGACGAGTTACCATGTGTCAAAGAGTATGATTTAACTGTCAATCATGCTCCTAAACGTAAAGACATTTTAACAAAAGAAGAAAAAAGATTAGCATTAAGAAATGCTCTTCGTTATTTTCCTGCTAAACATCACGCTGTCTTAGCTCCAGAATTTGCAGAGGAATTGGAAAAATACGGTCGTATCTATATGTACCGTTTCCGTCCTTCATACGAAATTTACGCACGTCCTATTGAAGAGTATCCAGCTAAATCAAGACAAGCAGCTGCTATCATGCTTATGATTCAAAACAACTTGGATCACGCTGTAGCACAACACCCACACGAACTCATCACTTACGGTGGCAACGGCGCTGTCTTCCAAAACTGGGCTCAATATCGTCTCGTTATGCAATATCTTGCAAACATGACAGAAGAGCAAACTCTCGTTATGTATTCAGGTCACCCAATGGGATTATTCCCATCACATAAAGACGCTCCACGCGTCATCGTCACAAACGGTATGATGATTCCTAACTACTCAAAACCAGACGATTGGGAAAGATTCAACGCAATGGGCGTGACACAATACGGACAGATGACAGCTGGTTCTTATATGTACATCGGACCACAAGGCATCGTTCACGGAACAACAATCACAGTTTTGAACGCTTCAAGAAAACAAGGCGGTACACCTGCTGGCAAGTTATTCATCACTGCTGGTCTCGGCGGCATGTCAGGCGCACAACCAAAAGCTGGTAACATCGCTGGCGTTGTTTCAATCACAGCAGAAATAAATCCAAGCGCGACAGACAAACGTCACAGCCAAGGCTGGGTTGACGAAGTCTACAGCAACCTCGACGAATTATTCGCTAAAGTAAATGAAGCACGCGCTCAACAAGTAGCTCGTTCTTTCGCATACCAAGGTAACGTTGTTGACCTTTGGGAATATGCAGCAGAACACGACATCCAAGTCGACTTAGGTTCAGACCAGACATCATTGCACAACCCATTCGCAGGCGGCTACTACCCTGTAGGTTATTCTTTCGAAGAATCAAAACAAATGATGGCTGAAGCTCCAGAAAAATTCAAAGACGCTGTCTACGCATCATTACGTCGTCATGTTGCAGCTGTCAACAAACTCACAGCAAAAGGCATGTACTTCTTCGACTACGGCAACGCATTCTTATTGGAAAGCAGCCGCGCAGGTGCTGACATCCTCAACGCTGACGGCAAGTTCCGTTATCCTTCATACGTACAAGACATCATGGGTCCTATGTACTTCGACTACGGCTTCGGTCCATTCCGTTGGGTTTGTACTTCAGGCAAAGAAGAAGACCTCGCTATCACAGACGAAATCGCATGCAACGTTCTTGAAGAAATCGCTAAGAACTCACCTGTTGAAATCCAACAACAAATGCGCGACAACATCCAATGGATTAAAGGTGCACGCGCTAACAAACTCGTTGTTGGTTCACAAGCTCGTATCTTATACGCTGACTGCGAAGGTCGTACAAAAATCGCTGCTGAGTTCAACAAGGCTATCGCTGACGGTCGCCTCTCAGCTCCAGTAGTTTTAGGTAGAGACCACCACGACGTATCAGGAACAGACTCACCATTCCGTGAAACTTCAAATATCTACGACGGTTCATCATTCACAGCTGACATGGCAATTCACAATGTTATCGGTGACGGCTTCAGAGGCGCAACATGGGTAAGTATCCACAACGGCGGCGGCGTTGGCTGGGGTGAAGTTATCAACGGCGGTTTCGGTATGGTACTCGATGGAAGCGACGACGCTGACAGAAGATTACACTGCATGTTACACTGGGACGTTAACAACGGTATCGCACGTAGAAGCTGGGCAAGAAACGAACCTGCTATGTTCGCTATCAGACGCGCTATGGAAGTAGAGCCAAGACTTAAAGTCACAATGCCTAACTTCGCAGAAGACAGCTTGATTAACGACATTATAAAATAAGAACTTTGAGCTTTGAGCTTTGAACTTTGAGCTTTGAACTTTGAGCTTTGAACTTTGAGCTTTGAACTTTGAACTAAGAGTTAAAGTTCAAGGTTCTTCGTTCAAGGTTCAAGGTTCAAGAAATATAGCACGATTATTGCGTAATTCTAGCAATAAATCAAACAGTTAAAAAGAAAAATTAAATAATTATTAACCTAAAATTAGAAAATAAAAATGAAAAAACTTTTACTCTCATTAATCGTTATGGTTTTCGCAGCTCAATTGTCTGCACAATCATTAGCATTCAAATATGAAGGTGAATCAGTTGAATCAGGTACAACTATCAACATCGTTTCTGACATCAACGCTTCATTTGAAATTCAATTTGACTTAGACATCATCAACACAACAGACGCTGATATCAATGTTGTCGCTCAAATGGAAGACTTGACA
>JAZRNQ010000090.1:0-4949 GCA_045648285.1 Bacteroidales bacterium
CCCCATGGGTTTTCGAAGTCTTCACGCATCAAGATCATACCGCCGCGTGGACCACGGAGTGTCTTGTGTGTTGTTGTTGTGATGATGTGACAGTAATCCAATGGGTCGTTGAGGATACCGCGAGCGATGAGACCTGAAGGGTGTGAAACGTCAGCCATTAAGATAGCACCGACTTTGTCAGCGATTTCGCGCATGCGTTTGTAGTCCCAGTCACGTGAATATGCTGAAGCACCAGCGATGATGAGTTTAGGTTTTTTCTCGAGAGCTACTTTTTCCATGTTGTCGTAGTCAACGCGGCCTGTTTCAGGGCTTACTTGGTATGCTACTGGATTGTAGAGGATACCTGATGAGTTGACAGGAGAACCGTGTGAGAGGTGACCGCCGTGTGCGAGGTCGAGGCCCATGAATGTGTCGCCTGGTTGTAAACATGTGAGCATAACAGCCATATTAGCTTGTGCGCCAGAGTGTGGCTGTACGTTTGCGTATGTAGCGTTGAATAATTCGCATGCTCTTGCTATTGCGATTTCTTCTGTTTGGTCAACGATTTGACAACCACCATAATAACGTTTGCCAGGATAACCTTCAGCATATTTGTTTGTCAATACTGAACCCATAGCTTTCAAAACTTGATCGCTGACGAAGTTTTCTGAAGCGATAAGTTCGATGCCGTGCATTTGGCGTTGTTTTTCTTTACGAATCAAGTTAAAAACTTTAGTGTCTTTTTTCATGATTTATTTATTTAGTTGATATTTAATAAATTACATATTATAAACGCAGCAATAAACCCACTGCGTTTTGAACTCTCAAAGGTATAATATTTTTTTGAATAAAAAAGAGATTTATTAAAAAATATGCTTCTGAACTAAGAACTAAGAACTAAGAACTAAGAACTTTGAACTCTGAACTTTGAACTAAGAACTAAGAACTTTGACTTAGCAACTCCTCATACCCTTAGTTCCTCATACCCTCAACTCCTAACTCCTAATTCCTAACTCCTAACTAATAAGGCGTGCCTTATCTTGTATTTGTCTCGCCCTTTTAGGGCTCAATTCCTCAATTCCTTAATTCCTTAATTCCTCATATCCTTAGTTCCTAACTAAAAAAAGTTCAATAGCCAATAGCCTTAGTTCAAAGTCTTTTCTTATCTTTGTTACTTCAATATAAATCCATTATGAAGAAGATTTTACTTGTATTATTTGCATTGATATCATTAAACGCTTTTTCGCAAGAATTGAAGGTGAAAGAAGGCTCTTTCAAATATGTTCCGGGCGGTGTCATCGACGATAAAGAAGAATATACTGACGGCAATGACTTGCCAATGGCTTTGATAAAAATATCTACGGAGAATATACCAGAGCAGGAGAGACTACGTCTGGTGTTTGTTGGCAACAGAGCTACTCAAATCATTAAGAAGCCAAAGACTGGCTCGATGTGGATATACATCTCAGCCGAAGCTGCTACCTTCATCGATATCAGACATCCTGACTATGGAACCTATAAGTATCTGCTTCCGGAAGAACTCTGTGACTATTGCGTTTATGAGATGGTGTTGCAGTATGTTGAATCAAAACCGGAATTAGGATTCCTTGCCATAAGCAGCGAACCAACAGATGCTGACATCTATATCGACGGAAAACATTACGGAAAAACCAATAATGTTATAACAGACCTCGCTGTAGGAGCTCACGAACTTAAACTTGAAAAAGAAGGATATGCAAGCCTTACCAAAAGTTTCGTCACAACAAAAGGCGAGACCTTGAAACTTAATGAGACCTTGCAGGCTGTAAGTACCCAGAAAGTGCATCTTATCGTAAAGGCTGACCAAGAAAATGCCACGATTTATATCGACGATGAACCTTTAGGTACAAAAGAGGCTTCTAAGCTTTTAATGCTTGGTACATCTCATACTTGGATGATAAAATGCAATATGTATCATACAGAGAGCGGCACTGTTACTCTCAATGATAGGACGGTCATAGATAAAAAGCTGCGTCCTAATTTCGGTTTCCTTAATATCTCGACAACACCTGAACAAGGTGCTAAAGTCTTCGTTGATGAAGAATATGTGGGACTCTCTCCTATGAAAACCGACAAACTCAAAAGTGGAAGCCACACTGTGAGAGTGATGAAAGATATGTACAAGATGAAAGAGCAGTCTTTCACCGTGAACGACGGACAGACTACCAACGCAACTCTTAATATGAGCGCGAACTTCGTTACGCTGACTATTGACACTGACACTGACTCAGACATCTATGTTGATGATGAATACAAAGGCAAAGGAAAATGGACTGGCAGACTCTCTGATGGTTCTCATATCTTTGAAGCGAGAAAAACGAACCACAAGCCAAGTAAGAAAAGCATGGATTTGGTATTGGGAGAAAATAAAACCATAACGCTCGATTCGCCGACACCGATAAACGGCGAGATAGATATTAACACTTCTCCAATGGGCGCGATGATTTATATTGACGGTAAGAGCTACGGAGAAACACCGAATTATATCTCCGATATCTTGATAGGCGAGCACGAGCTGAAACTTACCAAACAAGGCTGCGCTGAAATTAAAAAGACAATTGTTATTAAAGAAGGCGAGACCTTGACGATAAACGAGAAACTACAGACCGGAAAAGAAATAAGCATCTCCACCGACCAATCTGGCGACAAAATTTATGTTGACGGCAGTTATATTGGCATAAGTCCTGTGACAATAAATCTGTCATACGGCTCACACGAGATAAAAGCAGAACGTGATGGAAAGACCGTTAGCAAGAATATAGAAGTGTCTCAAGTAGAGACACACGGACGTGTGTCTTCAACAGATAAATGTGAGTTAACATTCTTCAGTAACCAAACCTTTACCGTTAAGGGCGTTTCTTTTACCATGATAGCCGTAGAAGGCGGCACCTTCCAGATGGGAGCTACCTCAGAACAAGGCAGCGATGCTGAAAGTGACGAAAAACCAGTACATTCTGTAACACTGTCAGATTATTATATTGGTGAGACAGAAGTGACACAGGAACTCTGGGAAGCCGTTATGGGCAGCAACCCAAGCTATTTTAAAGGAAGCAATAAACCTGTGGAAAAAGTGTCATGGAACGACTGCCAAGCATTCATAGAGAAATTGAACCAGCTTACAGGCAAGAACTTCCGCCTTCCAACGGAAGCAGAATGGGAATATGCAGCGAGAGGAGGCAATGAGTCTAAGGGCTACAAATACAGCGGAAGCAATACAATAGGAAACGTTGCGTGGTATTGGGATAACAGCGGTTCAACTACTCATGATGTTAAGACAAAACAAGCCAACGAACTAGGCATTTACGATATGAGCGGCAATGTATGGGAATGGTGTCAGGACTGGTACAGCAGTAGCTATTACAGCAATAGTCCGTCAACTAATCCTACAGGACCATCATCTGGCTCTAGCCGTGTTCTCCGTGGCGGCAGCTGGGACAGCGACGCGGGGTACTGCCGAGTGTCGCTTCGTTACAGCGGCGATCCCGGCGGCAGGTACATCGACTGCGGCTTCCGCCTTATTCTTCAGGAGCTACAATAACATTCCATCATTTTGTACTAAGCTAAAAACCGAGCGTCATTGATGGAGTGAAGCAAGCGAGTGAGGGACGAACGAAGCAAGCGAAACGGAAGAGATGATGCGAGGAGGAATTAGGAATTGAGGGTATGAGGAGTTGAGGAATTTTTTAAATAGCGCAGAAGGTGCGACAGAAAATATCTCTGTCGTGCTTTTTTTTAAGTCACCGAGACACCGAGACACCAAGTCACCGAGACACCAAGTTGCTGAGTTTCTAAGTTTCTGAGTTTCTGAGTTTCTGAGATTTTGAGTTTCTGAGTTTTAAAAAATAACTCCTAACTCCTAATTCCTAACTCCTAACTAATAAGGCGTTGCCTTACCTTATATTTGTTTCGCCCTTTCAGGGCTCAATCCCTCAATCCCTCCTACCCTCAATTCCTCATACCCTTAGTTCCTTAATTCCTCAATTCCTCATACCCTTAGTTCCTCAATTCCTAAATTTCAATTCAATTATGCATTATGCATTATGCATTATGAATTATGAATTAAAAAAGACTATTTTTGTAAAAAATAAAAATCCCCAATGAACACTCTCGACGCGATAAAGAAAACGATAGAAACTGAATTAAAGCAATTCAATGTCTTTCTGGAAGATAGTCTGAAGTCTTCGACTCCTTTGTTGAATAAGATTTTGAAGTATGTCTTGAAACAGAAAGGCAAGCAGATACGTCCTTTGTTCGTTTTGTTGTCGGCAAAATGTCATGGCGAGATAAATGAAAACACTTACAGAGCAGCTGCTTTCATCGAACTGCTACACACTGCCACCTTGATTCATGACGATGTGGTGGATAATTCGGACAAACGTCGTGGTCTGTTCTCTCTCAATGCTTTATGGAAAAATAAAATCGCGGTGCTCATCGGTGATTATCTTCTTTCAAAAGGAATGTTATTGGCATTACAGAATAAAGACTATCAGATGCTGGACACTATTTCCGATACCGTCAAGGCGATGAGTGAGGGCGAGATTTATCAGATGGAGAAGGCACGACGTATGGACATCACGGAAGAAGATTATTACGACATAATAAGAGGTAAGACTGCCTCTCTGATTTCGTCTTGCTGCGTGGTAGGCGCCTTGTCTGTCAATGCCACCGAAAGTCAGATTGATAAGATGAGAAGGTTCGGTACTTCAGCAGGTATAGCTTTTCAGATAAAAGACGACATCTTCGATTATCAGATAAATAACAAGACTGGCAAGCCTGCAGGTAACGACATCCAAGAACATAAGATGACATTACCTCTTATTCACTTGTTGAAAATCAGTGACAAGTCAGAGAGACGAAGCATCATCAGGAAGATAAAATATCATAGCGACGAAGTGGAGGCTCGTATGGAGATAATAGATAAGGTGCATCAA
>JAZRNQ010000091.1:0-17143 GCA_045648285.1 Bacteroidales bacterium
CCAATGGTCTATATTTGTTATGAAATGTTCGAACTGTGCGCCTAGATAATATCCTATCACTGGCATCAAGGCTTGAAAGCCACCGAACCACAATCCGCACAATGCAGCAGTCTTGAAAGAGAATCTCTTCGTCGCAAGACCTTTGCATATCGAAACAGAAAAAGCGTCCATTGAAAGAGCGACGCTGATAGCTAGTAATGTGATAATGTCCATTTCTTTGAGTTGTTGAGTCGCTGAGTTGCTGAGACATCTTAGTAACTTAGCAACTCAAAAAAGACCTTGCGGTCTTTTTTTGTCGGGATGACAAGATTCGAACTTGCGGCCTCTTCGTCCCGAACGAAGCGCGCTACCGGACTGCGCTACATCCCGATTTAAGGATCTAAGGATCTGAGGAGTTGAGGACTTGAGGACTTGAGGACTTGAGGATCTGAGGAGTTTAATCCCTCATACCCTTAACTCCTTAATTCCTCATACCCTTAGATCCTCATACCCTTAATTCCAAATTAAAGTTTATCATTAGATCCTAACACATTAACGATTTTATGCATATAGAGTTTTTGCATATTGTCGCGTGCTGGGCTTAAATATTTACGTGGGTCGAATTCGCTTGGTTTCTCTGCCAATGCTTTACGTACTGCTGCTGTCATAGCGAGACGGCTGTCAGAGTCGATGTTGATTTTACATACTGCTGACTTAGCTGCTTTACGTAATTGTTCTTCTGGGATACCTACTGCTGCTACTAACTTACCGCCATATTGGTTAATAGTGTCAACGTCTTCTTGTGGCACTGATGATGAGCCGTGGAGAACGATAGGGAATCCTGGGAGTTCTTTCTCGATAGCTTCCAAAACGTCGAATGCCAATGGAGGAGGAAGAAGTCTGCCTGTCTCTGGATCTACTGTACATTGTTCTGGAGTGAACTTATATGCGCCGTGTGATGTACCGATAGAGATTGCCAATGAGTCGCAGCCTGTCTTTGTAACGAAGTCTACTACTTCTTCTGGTTTTGTGTAGTGGCTTTCTGCTGCGCTTACTTCGTCTTCAACGCCAGCTAAAACACCGAGTTCGCCTTCTACTGTTACATCAAATTGATGTGCGTATTCAACGACTTTCTTTGTCAATGCTACGTTTTCTTCGTATGGAAGATGTGAGCCGTCAATCATTACTGATGAGAAGCCCATGTCGATGCATGACTTACATGTTTCGAAGCTGTCGCCGTGGTCGAGGTGAAGAACGATTTCTGGTTTTTCACAGCCTAATTCTTTTGCGTATGCTACAGCACCTTCTGCCATATAACGGAGCAATGTCTGGTTTGCATAGTCGCGTGCGCCTTTAGACACTTGCAATATAACTGGTGATTTTGTATCTACAGAAGCCTTGATGATAGCTTGAAGTTGTTCCATATTGTTGAAGTTAAATGCTGGGATAGCATAACCACCTTTAACAGCCTTCGCGAACATATCACGAGTGTTAACAAGTCCTAAAGTTTTGTAATTTATCATATTATATTATTTTTAATTGTTAATGTTTCTTTCTTTATGCTTTTGGCCTTTAGCTTTTGGCTTTTGGCCTTAGTTCAACAGCCAATAGCCAACAGCCAATAGCCAATAGCCAATAGCCTTAGTTCCTTTTGCTTCTAATCTTAGAGATTCTATCCAAGAAGGTGAATGTCTTTTGTGCGTCTTCTGTCTCTTCATGTCGTGCTGAGATAAGCAGCAGCTTATCGCCTTTTTTGAGGAAGAGCTGTCCGTTAGGCACTATATATTTATTTCTTCTTTCGACAATCATCACCAGTGTTCCTTCTGGCAGTGGATAGTCTTTAAGATAAGCCTCATTTTTAACAACCTGCTGTTGTAAGATTGTATTAAGTTCTTCAGGAATATCGACGCCGAAATTCTCTGGTCCGTCGTCTTTCACAGTACTTAATCTGAGCCAGTCTGCCACCTTCGTTATCGTAGTTCCTTGTATGATGAGTGATGTCAGTGTGATGAAGAACACCATATTGAAGATAAAATCAGCACCCGGCACGCCCTCCACGACTGGATAAGTAGCGAATATGATAGGAGCAGCGCCTCTCAATCCAACCCAAGAGATAAACACTCTCGACCTCTTCGCAATACCTTTGAAAGGCAAGAGGCACAAGAACACTGAGAGCGGACGTCCGACTAAGATGACGAAGACACCTACTATCAAAGCTGGGAGTGCAATCTTGAACATCTCGTTTGGGTTGACGAGCATACCCAGCACCAAGAACATCACGATTTGTACTAGCCACACTACACCGTCGAGGAAAGAGCTGATGCTTTTGTTTTCCGTGAGCTTAGCATTTCCCATCACGATACCTGCGACATATACTGCAAGGTAGCCGTTACCGTTAAATAAGTTGGTAAATGAGAATATGAAGAATATGAAGCTAAGCATCAATATCGGATACAACGACTTATTCTGTAAATCTATTTTATTGATAATCCAGACGCAAGCCTTACCTAGGATGAAACCGAACACAAGTCCGAAGCCGAACTGCATCACGAAGTTGAATATTATCTGCCACACATTAACATCTGCCGTCTCACCGCCTTGTATTATCTGTATCATCACGATGGTAAGCATATATGCCATAGGGTCGTTGCTACCGCTTTCGAATTCGAGTAGCGGCTGCAAACGGTTACGTAAACCCATCTTCTGTGAACGAAGAATATTAAACACCGTCGCAGAGTCTGTTGACGACATCGTTGCTGCGAGAAGCAACGCTAGCGTAAGAGGTATCTGTATCACATGAGAGAAAGCATGTGATATTCCGTATATAAAAAAGCCTGTAAACAATGTGGTAAGCAGAACTCCCAAGGTCGAAAGAGCTACACCTGGTCCGAGTATTGGCTTGACATCAGAGAACTTGGTATCCATACCTCCGGAGAAGAGGATGATAGTCAATGCCACCATACCGATAATCTGTGCGTGTTTATAGTTGTCGAATTGTATTCCCAAGCCATCTACGCCCAGAAACATCCCTATGAGCAAGAACACCAAAAGTACTGGGACACCGAATCTATAGCCCGTCTTACTCAGCAGTATACTGACAAACCATATCACGGCTCCGACTAAAAGTACATTTTCAGGTGTAAAAATCATAGTATCAGCAGTCTTTATATAATTATTAAATCGATTTAGTGTTCTGCAAAGATAATATTTTTTTTGGATTTAAGGGATTCAGGAGTTAAGGAATTGAGGAGTTTTTTTTAGTTAAAAGTTATGAGTTGTAAAGACGTATCATACGACACAATAAAAAATAAACAATATGTCGTTGATGCGTCTAATCAGTTAGGAATTGGAAGTTAGAAACAAAAAGAGAGACCGCTTTTTCAAGCAGTCTCTCTTAATATTTTGAGTTTTTGAAATTTTGAGTTTTTGAATTTTACTTAACAACGTTGATGCGTTTTACTGCAACGCCATTGTCTGTTGTGATGCGTACCATATAAACGCCTGTTTGGTATTGAGCCATGTCGATGACTTCGCTGTCGCTGTCGACTTCTTGGTCATAAACGACTTGTCCTAATGCGTTAGCTATTGTGATACGTCTCATTGCATCGACTTGAATGTTTAAGTTGCCACTTGTTGGGTTAGGATATATCATCAAGCCTTCAACACCATTTTCTTCGATAGCTGTCACTTCAACCTTCACATAATTTTGTTCTTCATTATCGCAGTTTACTGCAGGATCTGATTCACATTCTTTTCCGCTTTCATCATATACTGCTGTAACTTGGTAGTAGTAAGTTCCTTTTTCAACTTCATCGAAATAAGATTTTTCTGTTGTTGTACCTACTAATTCTACATTGTCTAAAGATGTACCACGATAGATATTATAGTTTTTCAAAGAAAGGTCTCTTGTTGAATCACCTATTGATTTAGCTTCGCCTCTTTCGTTTGTCACAAACGCACGAATCATAAACGAGCCTTCCAAGCTGTAGTTAATTATATCCATCCAAGCATTGCCATCACCTGAGAACCAACGAGCATTTGGATCGCCACAATCTTTCGCCAATGTTGCAGGCCAACTCATACCCTTGTCAGTCTTCAAAATAACCCAGATGCTTTCTTCACCGCTTACTGGTAGTGGAGCCAGCAATTCTATCTCTGCCCACTCACCTGCGCCTGAACCTACATAAGATTGTGTGTGAACCAAAACTTCAGGAGCCATATCGCCACCGTAATAGATATGGATTGTAGCTTCGTTAGTGCCACCGCCTTCAAGATAGTCATAGAACATAACCTTTGTGATATCTGTACCAGCATAAGGTTCAAGTTTGCTTGCTGGGAATTTAATGCCATAGTAGAATGACTCTAAACCACCGATGGCTTCTACCATTCCACCTTCGTCATAGTGTAACCATTCTGATGTTGGAGGTGTGAAAGGATATACCAACATTGTTCCGAATCTTCCGTCAGCCATTGATGTTGCATAAGCTTTAACATTTCTAGGAGCTGGACATGCGAGGTCTGCTACTATTGTTTGTGGACATGACATTGCATAATATGACTTATCTTTTTCACCGCCGTAGATAACTCTCAATGTATATTCGTCATTTGCCTTAGCTTCTTCATCTACGAATGTTTCGCCTTCAACGAGTTTAGAAATGATTTCGCCATTACGATACACCATTACGCCGAGTGCTTCTGGAGCAGGATCTGCTGTCTCTATGCAAGCACGTATCATCCATGTTCTTAAAGGAGGAGCCATGATAAATTGGTTGTCAATCCAGCCACCGTTTCCAAGGACTTCGTAAGCTTCATGTTGGAGCCAACGACCATTAGGATTGCCTTGATCTAAACAACCTGCTGCTGGCTGTTGTCCTCCATTGGTATTAGTGAGTACAACCCATACATTTTTGTTTCCGCTGATGTTAACAGATTTTGTCAACTCAACTTCCAAGAATTCTTTTGCGCCTGTTGCTGTATATGCTTGTGAATGTAACAAAGTTCCAGGGCTTGAGCTACCACCTTCGTAGATAGCGACTTCACCTTCATAAGCCTCATTGTCGAACAAAGAAATCTTTGTAATAGGACAGCCCGCGTATTCAGATACTGTTGCAGCTGGGAACATATTAGCCCAATGGATTTGTTCATATTCTTCTATATATCCGTTTTCGTTAGGGAATGCTAATCCTACGCCGTCTCTATATTCGCCGTCATCGTATTTCAACCAGTTGTTAGCTCTTGTTGCGCCTTTAGTTTCTTTTGGCAATGTCCAATTGATTGTTGTCACACCGCCAACATAAGTAGCTGTCAAATCCTTAACACCTTCAAACTTATCACAAGCCACTTTCTTCCATGTGTATGTAGCTTCTGCTCCACTACCAGTTGTGTAAACAGGAACAACCTTTGTTGTATATTCCTGTCCATCGACAAGCTCTTCATGTTGATAGTAAGTATTTGTCAAGTTATCAGCAACTAATTCATCATTCAAGTAAACTTTATATGATTGCAAAGCTCTGCTGTTTCTGTTTTCTGTTTCCAAAGAGATGTCGTCAACATTGATATAGAACTGGTCGGTACAGTTGAAGTGACGCAAAGCGATATAGATTTCTTGGCCAGCGTAATCGCTAAGGTCTACGACTTTTTCATACCATTGACCTTGTTCTCTTGTTCCTGTCTTAGCTGTCAATGTTTCTTCCCAGATTGTAATAAATTCTTCAGGGTTGGTATTTCCAGCCAATGACACAGCAACGCCATAATGATCATTTGGAGCCACAACGTCTTGAGCGCAGACCCAGAATCTCAATTTTGAAGTCTCATCGATTTTATATTTATTTTCTGTAACGAGATAGTTGTCTGGTGTAAGGACTACGCCAAAAATCCATGACATTGAAGTTACACATGCAACACTTGAATTATGTCCTGAACCTGGAGCCATAATCTCTATTGAGTTTTGCCATGTATAATTGTCATTGTCAGCATCTATTGTTGTCCAGCCGTTCAAAGTACCATCTTCAAAATCGAATGAGAACTCATCACCAGAGCCAATATTTGCTCCTTTCCACATCACCCAACCAGTTGGAGAAACATACAAGTCATTAACAGCAAGAAGGTTTTCCGTGAGGATACATTCTATTTCTTTAGCATCCCATATCTCAACAACTTTTTTATCATATTCTGAGCTAAAACCATCCTTTAAAACACTTACTTCATAAGTACCTTTACGGAAGTTTTTGAATGTATATGTATCTGTATTACCCAACACTGCGCTATAGTTAAATTCTGGTTCTACAGTGTTAACGAAGTTTATCATAGTACCTACGACAGGGTCTTCTGAATTTGTTGACGCTGTGACAACGACTTCTGTCTCCATGTCTTTTGCCATTGTATTTGACCAAACGATATCAGATTCGATATTACCATCATAGATAGCAGCTACACCCCATTTGTAAGCACCTGTTCCTAATGTCTCCCATGCATTGTCTGCAAATGTTGTCACCTCTGTGTTTTCAACAAGAAGTTCTGTTTCATTGTATAAATCTTTTCTATACAAGTTATATTTTGAAGTGAAGCTAGCATTTTCTGTCTTTGATGATGACAACACTCTTACTTTACCTGCTGTGTTTTCCAAGTAGCCTCTCAACATCCATGATGCATTCAAATCATACACATAAGCATGTTCCCAGGTCTCGCCATCAAGTGACAGCCAGTCTGCTGTTGTGTATTCTGATCTCACGCTTGCTGACATTGGATGTGTTGACTGTTCGCAATATAAAGTAATCCATAATGGCTGTGTTCCATCGATGGCAACTGGTGTTGTGAGTTCAACTTCAACCCAAGCGTCTTTGCCTGTCATATTAAATTCTTTTGTTGACACTAATGTTTCAGGAGCTGCATCACCACCAAGATAAATTTTAGCTGTGTATTTTGCAGAACCACCTTTAGATGCATCAAAAACTGAAAGTTTTGTCAATGTGTGACCTGCATATTGTTTTGTCACAGGGAAACTTATACCCCAGTATGTTGGACCAACAGAACCTGTTCCGATTGATGTAGCCCATTTGTCATCATCATATCCAATCCATCCGCCTTTAACTTCAATAGACTTGTAAAATACTACGTCATCTACAAAGTATGCATCGTCATAAGTATGTCTTGAACCATCTTTGGCATATTCCCATTTGTAAGTGTGAGTACCAGCAGCAACATAAAACTCAACATTTTTCCAATCTCTGTTACCTGACACTGTTGCTTGCAAAACACCATCGATGTAGAAGTTACCATAGTCAGCATTATCTTCTGAAGAAACTCTGTGATTGAAAGCAACGAAACCTTCGTATGGCACATTGACTTCAATCTCTATTGAAGACACACCATCGTTCACTTTCTCACATGAAGATTTCATAGCGAATCCACCTTGGAAAGCATCATCTGTGATAACCCATGGATATGCAGCATCGTTTTTCCAATCATGCTTCAAGAAACTTCCTAATTCGAAGTCTTCTATTGATGACTCAGAAAATCCCATATTCCATTCAACATCAATTGATGTTTCATTTTCTGTCACGGAGACCCATCTCACAGGATCTAATCCGCCGGCATTCTGTGCATTGAGCGAGAAAAACCCGAACAAACACATCATTGTAATGATAAATAATCTTTTCATAATAAACATTTTTTTGATAATAATATTCTCCTTAAACTAATAAATTCTAGCCAACAAATATATAAAAAAAAGCTATATATCTCATTACTTTTCAAGCTCATTTTTTATAAATTTGTAGAGTAAAAAAACAACAAGAAATGATTGCTCCGAGGCCATTATCAAAAGGGTCGAAAATCGCTGTTGTGGCGACGGCTAGATTCATAACAGAATCAGACATAGAATATTCAGTACAATATCTTAGAGACAATGGTTTTAAACCTGTCTATGACGAACGTCTCTTCGCTGTCAGCAACCAGTTTGCTGGCGATGACGACTTCCGCGCAAACGTCTTGCAATCGTATCTCGACAGTCCCGACATCGACGCTATCTTATGCGCAAGAGGTGGCTACGGAACAATACGCATCATCGACAAACTCAAGTTCGACAAGTTCTTGGAAAATCCTAAATGGATTATCGGCTATAGCGATGTCACCGTGCTTCATGCCAAACTGCAAAGTCTTGGTTTCGAAAGCATACACGCTAGCATGCCTATCAATTTTAGAGACAACACAGAAACTGCCCTTACTTCACTTATCGACGCATTGTCTTCACAGGATTTACATTATGAAATAAAAGACTCGCCATTGAACATACAAGGCGAGGCTGAAGCCGAGATTGTCGGCGGCAATATTTCCGTATTATACAGTATGCTAGGCTCATCGATATTTCCAGACACAGACGGAAAGATTTTATTCCTTGAAGACCTAGACGAATATCTTTATCACATCGACAGGATGATGTTCGCCTTCGAACGTGCAGGAAAACTGGACAACATCAAAGGACTCATCGTAGGCGGATTGACAAAGATGCACGACAACAACATTCCTTTCGGAAAGACTGCCGAAGAGATAATCTTAGAACGTGTCGCCAACAAAGGAATCCCAGTATGTTTCGATTTCCCAGCTGGTCATATAGACGACAACAGAGCCATCATCTTAGGAAGAAAGGTCAGATTATCAATTTGTAATGCACAATGTCTAATGTTTAATTATGCATTATGAATTATGAATTATGCATTATCTATAAATGACATTAACTACGACATCACCGACCATTCCTAAAGTCTTAGGGTCGATTTGTTCGATGTTATCTTTTACCGTGTGCCAATAAGGATAGAACGAGCTTTCGCTATTATTTTCCAAATGTATGATGTCTATCATTGGAATTTTAGCTAATACATTGACATAGATATGGTCATCGTTGATAGGATGTCCCAATTCATTTGTGAAATAATCGGAATAACCTATTTCGCGTGCTATTCTCCACACGTCGTTGCTCAAAGCTGGAGCGAACTGTTGTGAATAATATTCTTTAGGGAACTTAGGATTTGGTGCTCCGACCATATCGAGTAATATTCCAAAGTAAGCGCGATAGTTATAGATATGTGGATTCTTTGACCAATATTGAGAGCCGAGTGCCCAGTCGTCGTTAGTCATGAGGTTGAGATAATAAGGTGCGCCATAGTCTTCGAGGTCGAAGAGTATGATATCGACACCTACATTCGTTGGAGTTTCTTTCATCAGTCTGGCTATTTCCATGAGTACGCCCACTCCACTCGCGCCATCGTTAGCGCCGTCGATAGGAGTGTTCCAGTTTTTCTCATCAGGGTCGTGGTCTGCGAAAGGACGAGAATCCCAGTGAGCGGCTAGCAGTATTCTTTTTTTAGCTTCAGGATTGAAAGCCGCGATGATATTCTTGCCGTCGATGCCGTTGCCATTATAAAGACGAGTTCTGAAATCCTGCACATAAACTGTATCTGCCTTATCGTTAAAGAAATCTATGAACCATTCGGCACATTGTTTATGAGCCTCACTTCCTGGTACGCGAGGACCGAATTCCAATTGTTTCGCAACATAACTATATGCAGAATCCGCATTGAATTGTGGAATCACGACTTGTTTCACCTGAGGAGCAGACTGCGCCGCAGGCTTTGAGTTTTGTTTGTTATCACAAGAAGTTATTGATAACATAGCTAATGATATAATAACGATTTTTCTTAACATCATTCTTAGATTTTAATTTATTATGTAAAACGTATTTGCAATACAAGATCAAAATAATACTTGCCATCAACTTTATATATTTGACCCATTTGGTAACGTTCGTTTTTAGGAGTCTCAAACTTTGTATTACAAAACAAATAATCTTCTAATAAGTTTCTGTCATATATATGGAAACATATCACATCACCATCCTTTTTAACTACAATATATCCACCAGTTGCTTCATACCTGCCATTCCATGGTGTTGCTGGCAACATTCCCAAAGCCGTACAAACCATCAACGACTTTATTTTATATCCATAAAAATCGTGTCCATTAGACAAATCATACTCAAATGGGTTTGCTTCACATATCCTTTCCACAGCATTTTCGATTTTCATATTTCTATTACGATAACTATCAAGCATCATCCATGCAACAATCTCTGGCAAACAACTATCTATTAATCTTAAATTATTTTTAAAGATTGGATTCTTTATCTCGGAAAACTCCAACGACATACCACGAGAATATACCTCATTAACCCTATCTTGAATTTTTCTGTTTCCTGTAATTGAGTTTATTTCATTTATAACATCTTCATTTATTTCATTCCCCAATAATTCATAAGTAAAAATAGTTGGTTTTGAAGCATTCAACAATGTAGGATTGGAACCAGCATCTGATTTGATACTGAAACCCAGCTGAGGTTTAAGTCCAGTATGATAGTCGTGAATTACAATGTGAATATCAGCCTTATCTTTAGATTTAGCTTTTATTTTTTCACAATGAATTTTGTTTAAAAAGTTTTCTAAAATAGGTATTTCAAAAGCCGCTTTTTTATCATGTTTATCAACAATATTAGAAAACAACTCTTTTGACTTTTCTAAAAATTCCGATACAGCAATTCTAGATATTTCACTTTTATTTTCTGTAACAATTACAATGTCTCTATCTATTAAATATTCAAGATGACGATCAAGCTCATCTCGTAAAATATTAAGCACTGGATAGAAACTTTCTAATCTATTCAACAATCCATCTCCTGAATGAATCTTTCCTTCTCCAAGTAGTTTGAAGAGTACATACAATTCACTCCATTCTCCTTTATTACCTTTAAGCATCATAATCTTTGATTTTGGTTAAGTTTATTCGTTTTATTATTTCATTTGCTGTTGCTTGAATTGCAGGAACTGCCACTGAATTACCAAACTGCTTATAAGCAGAAGCATCAGCAACTTCTATTATGAAGTTATCTGGATAACCTTGCAGTCTTGCCCATTCCCGAGGTGTCATTCTACGAAGTCCTTCTCTATTCACTTCACCTTTAATACGCGTAACTGGTGTAAAATCCGTCAAACGATGGTCAAGAACAAGATTACGTTCTCTTCCCATACCTCCTACTACAATAGCATTTGCAACTTCATCATCATGTATCACCTCATAACCAAACCCATTACCCTTTGCAGCATGACGTTCTTTATGCGCCACCAACGTTTTTATATATTGTGTTGACAAATAATATTTGGCAGAAACGACTTTTTCTTCTTTTACATCAGCAAAAGTCTTTGTTGTATCAGTTGGTGTTGGATATGTAAATTCATTCACATTTTGGTCTTTCCTAAATCCCACAATATAAACTCTTTCCCTATGTTGAGGAACTCCAAAATTCATTGCATTTACAACTTGAGGATCTGGAACATAATAATCCAAGTCCTCTCTTAACACCTTTAGTATGGTTTGTATCGTTCTCCCTTTATCATGAATCAATAAACCTTTAACATTTTCCAAAAAGAATGCCTTTGGTCTTTTTCTTCTTAAAATTTCAGCAACATCAAAAAACAACGTACCTCTTGTTTCTTCAAATCCCAACCTCTTTCCTGCCAAAGAAAACGCCTGACAAGGAAAACCTGCGCACAAAACATCAAAATGATCAGGAATATACGCTTTAACACTCTCTTTTGTTATATCTCCAAATGGAACTTCTCCATAATTCAACAAGTACGTTTTTTGGGCTTGGGAATCCCATTCAGATGAAAACACACACTTTCCGCCTAAATTTTGCATTGCCATTCTGAACCCACCAATACCAGCAAATAAATCTATAAAAGTAAATTTGGGATTCTCCACAGGCAAAAAAGGCACAGACAAATATTCATTAAACAACGTATAAAAAACATCCGATTCTGAAACACAAGACTTCATTTCATTGTCAATGTCATAATCATATATATCCTTTATCAAACTTTTAGCTTGTTTCTCGTAATTCTTCGAGTAACCACCTTCACAATTATGAACATAATGCGACACTATTGACATCTGCTCTCCCAACATCATCTGTTTTTTATTTACTTGTAATATTTCATTAGTTTTTGATTCCTTTTTCATACAATTTGAACTTTATCTCAAATATTCATCAAGTTTTTTTTATTTATTTTTGGTTCAATTAACTCTCCATCTTATTTGCAAAAATAACCTTTTTTAAATCTCAAAAGTTCAAAATCTCAGAAATTCAAAAAAATCTAGTTTTTGAGGATTTAAGGGTATGAGGATCTGAGGATTTAAGGGTATGAGGATTTGAGGATTTGAGGGGTTCCTTAATTCCTTAATTCCTCAGTTCATCAGTTCCTTAATTCATCAAAATCACATCGCCATTCCCGGGTTCTGTATCTCGCCGCCTCCAACTTGTGCTTTTCTCTCTAACTCCATCTTGCCGAAACGGAAGACAAGTCCTGCGCTGATAGAACGGCTGTTGAATTTAAACGAGCTATACGACTGATAATACGGATTAGTGATATTGTTATCCCATCTGTTCCAGTTGAAGATATCGTTTACATTGATATGAACTGACATCTTTCTGTCGAAGAAATCGGCTCTCAATCCGCAGTTGATAGAATAGTTTGCCTGACGCTCAGCGAAGAGTGACTTCTGAGGAGAACGGTAGTTTCCAGAAGCATGAACCTCTAACTTATTCCACAGCTTTGTCCAAAGATTTAGACGAACACTATAGACCAATGAATTATCTTCAATCAATTCATCATTGAATTTTGTCTCAAAATAATAGTCGTAGACATTCGCATATAGTCTCATGTTAAACATGCCTGTAGGACGATATGTAACATTGGCTTCCAAACCTTTAGTCGATGACCTACCGACATTTACTGGATAAGAATATTGAACATATCTTCCGAAGAAATCGTCTAATATAACATCGCTGATATTATCGACAGTATTCTTTGAATCTCTGTAATATGCTGTCAATCCTACCGAACCGAATCTGTTCCAATATTTTGTCCAGCCGCCTTCAACGGAATTGGTATATGTCGGAAGCAAATCTGGGTTTCCTGTTGTAAATGACTCCGTTGAATAGAACTTATAGCTTGTGAGATTTCTTGCTCCTGGAGGTGCGATGCGACGTGAATAACTCAAGTTGAAATTATGCATCGACTTTGTTCTATAAGAAATATGCAAGGATGGTCTCCAGTTGAGGTAGCCTTTTTCCACATTTGTCGTTGTATATCCACTGATATTACACCAGAGTTTTTCATATTCCATTCTAATGCCTGGTTTCAAGACGAAGTTACCCCATTTCTGTTGAAGAGTGAAATATACATCGTATTCATTTGAACCGACTTCTCTATCGAAGCTACGCATTATATCTTTCACATAGACATCACCATTGAGGGTGTCGTAGTCGATGTAATAATTGTCGGGACTATATTTATATGACGCGCCCAATCCTATCTCGCCGTTTTCGGAATATGGAAGTGAATAGTCGATGTTGACGCCATAACCCATATCATTGTAATCTGCTATTTTCCTGTAATCGACATCCATCCAAGTCTGAGTCTCGAATGTCTGTCTATTGTAAGAATTACTATAACCATTCGACATATTGCCTGTCATTCTAAGACTTATGTTATGACCTTCGTTATTGAACTTGTGCATATATTGCAAGCCAGCGTGATAGAATTGGTTAAGGCTTTCATCTGTACCCTCTGTAGTATAATGATACATTCCAGCTTCTTGCAAGAACTCATGACGATATGTCTCGTTGAAGCTATTTGATTTCGAGGCATTAGGCCAGCCACCAATCCAGACACCTATAGTATTCATAGTGTCTATATTATAATCGAAGTTGATATTAAATCCGCCGCCGAAGTTATTTGAATACGAATCACCATTATAACGGGTATGATTCGTCGTATCTAGATTGTTATCAAATGATGTGCTATAACCATTTTGGACATTTTTCCATTGGGAATAAGTTCCATTGACGAATAGGTTAAGCGACATTTTCTCGTTAGCCCACACGTAGGAAGCCCATGGCGAGGCGTTTGGCGATGACGATGCTCTCAGTCCGAAGCTGAGGAACTGGTTCTTTTTTATCTTGGCATTAGTTACGATATTGATGATACCGCCGTCGCTGTTAGATGCATAACGCGCTGAAGGATTCGTTATCACCTCAATTCTCTCGAGCGCGTTAGCAGGCATCTGCTGAAGATATGTCTTCAAGTTCTCGGCATTGAGATTCGAAGGCTGTCCGTTTATCCAGATATCCACCGACGACACGCCACGCAAGGTCACATTGCCTTCAACGTCTACCTCCACACCTGGAGCGTTCTGCAAAGCATCGGAGACAGTTCCCGTCTGAACGCTAGGGTCTTCACTCACATTATATAAAGTCTTCTCACCTTCGTTGCTGAACAAAGGTCGTTTCTCAACAATGACTATATCATCTAAACGAGTGCTACCCGACTTCATCTTCACAATTCCCATGTCGATGTTGTTGTCAACATCCAAAATCTTTTTTATCGATTCATAGCCTATTGAAGAAACAAAAAAAACATATTTCCCATTGGGAATATGTTCAAGCTTAAAATAACCTTCTTCATTAGATGATGTTCCTGCAACAAAAACAGAGTCGGCAGCACGCATCATACCTACATTGACATAAGGCAATCTTTCGTTATTCAGACTGTCAACCAATACACCGCTGACGTTATTCTGTGAAAACAACTGAATGTTGAAGAATAACAATGATAATATTAATAATGTCTTCTTCATGATATGGCGTTTTTTAATGTTTTAATAATACTTTAACGAAACAAATTTAAAACAATTATTATTCCATTTTTATGAAAAAAAAATAATAAAATAATTTCCTAATTAAAAAAGTCGCACGCCCGTGCGCCTCTACGCGAAACTCCAAACTAAGACTATTGGATGTTGGCTATTGAACTAAGAACTTAAAAAATCTCAGAAACTCAAAAACTCGCTGACTTGTTGTCTTGTTGTCTTGTAGTCTTGTTGACTTAAAAAAATCCCTTAGTTCCTCAACTCCTAATTCCTAACTCCTAACTAAAAAAGTCGCCACGATTTCTCGCAGCGACTTTTAACTTTCAATTTTCAATTTTCAGTTTTCAACTTTCAATTATTGCTTTGACACTTTTCTAACAACGCTGCCTGTTTCTGTTACGATTCGTACCATATAGATACCAGCGTCGTATTGGCTCATATTGACAACTTCATTGTCAGTGTTAACATCATTATCATAAACCACCTGACCTAATGTATTAGTGATTGTGATGCGTTTCATTCCTTCTGCCTTGATTGTCAAGTTGTCTTTTGCAGGGTTAGGATAAATCATCATACCATTTACACCTGTTTCACCAATATTAAGAACTTCAACTTTAACATAGAATTGGTCAGGGTATTGGAATGAGTTAGCTGGTTCTGACTCGCATGTTTCTTCACCGTCTTTATATACAGCTCTCACTTGATAGTAATATGTTCCGTATGATAGAACGTCGAAGTATTTTCCTTCTTGTGTTTCAGCGAGTAATGCCATTTCATTGAGGTCTGTTCCACGATATACGTTATAGTGTTGGAACACAGATTCTCTTGTGTCTTTTGCTACTGCTGTCTCTTCGACAGGGAAGATTGTAACTTCATTGTTGACATTTCCATCGATTGCCAATTCGAACTCTTGAGTCTCAACGCCTCTTCCTGTTGGAACATCACTTGTTACATAAGCTTTCATTGCCCATACATAATTATAAGAATTGTTCAATGATTTGAGATCCATCCATTCTGTTCCATTGTATGAAATCCATCTTCCGTTAGATTTGTTACCAGTATCTTGGCATAAGATAGAAGAACCTGTTTGGTAACCCATAATCCAGATATGATCTTCGCCTGTTACAGGTACAGCCTTGTCCAACTCAACTTCAATCCATTGTTTTTTACCTTCAAATTTAACACTTTGGATATGTTTTTGAATCATTGGAGCTGTCTTAGAACCGTAATAAATCAATATTGTTGTGCTGCCGACTTCATAATCATACAACTTGATTTTGGTAACACTTGTACCTGTATAATCAACGAGTATATCACTTGGCAACAATACTCCCCAGTAGTAAGGATTTCCATTGTTATTGAATCCTGAAGCTGGTGTATCATTGTCGTAGCTCAACCAATCTGAAATCTCGAATGGCCATTGTAATGAAACGCCGTATTCACCATTTTCATTTACAGTCAATTGGCTATAAAGGTTTCTTGGAGCTACACATTGCATTGGAGCGTCTATCAAAACACATTGAGGTGCTGACATTCCATAATCGCTATAAACTACTCTTACACAGTATGTATATTCATCATAACCAGGGAAGTCTGTATAGAAGCTTCTCTTTGAGATTGGTTCTGGTGTAAGAAGTTCATCTTCACAGAATACCATTACGCCAACAACTTCTTCTTCGTTTCTTGATGATTTTTCACCTGTTGTCAAAGATACATCGTCAATATTGATTACGTATTGGTCTGTACAGTTGAAGTGGCGGATAGCGATATATACTTCTTCGCCGGCATATTTGCTAAGGTCGATTGTTCTTAAGACCCATTCTGTTTGGGCTGTCGTTCCGTCCCAGTTTTCTAGATTTTCATTTACGATTGTTTCTTCAAAGACTGTGATAAAGTCTTCTGCAGAAGCATTGTCAACCATTGTGACAGCTACGCCATAATGCTCAGCATGATATTCAGGATCCAAAGCACATACTAAGAATGACAATTGTGAGCTTTCTGTGATAGCATATTTCTTTTCTGTAACGAGGTAGTTATCTGGGAATAATGGCATATTGTATTGATTACCATTTTCTGTGAAATAGCTATAGAAAGAATGTGACATTGCACAGTAATCGTCTTTATAGCCATATCCTGGACCTAACTTTTCTGATGAGTTATACCATCCGTAACCGTCGCCGTCAGCGTCTAAAGAATTCCAGCCGTTCAATGTGCCGTCACTAAAGTTGAATGAGAATGATGATTCTGCTGGTTCACCTTCTTCATCACCTTCGAATGTCCATTCCACAAAAGCTTTACCTGCAACACTTCTACCATCAATGCTCTTAACGCCAGCATATTCTGATGGAGAAACGTATGTCCAAGTATATTCAGCGGTTTCACCTTCGCCTGATGTGTAGTTTGC
>JAZRNQ010000092.1:0-20275 GCA_045648285.1 Bacteroidales bacterium
GGATATGGATACCGTAACCAGCTTCCGCAACGAGTTTGTTTACTTCTGTGATTTTTTTATTGATACCAACACCCAATATACCATAAGAGTATTTGCCACCAGATCTGAAAGAAAGAACTTTATTATTCAAAATATCGTGAGTAATAGCGACGCCCATCTTACCGTTTTTAATGATATTGACAAAAGCAATAGGGAAATTACTTTCTTCAGCTATATTAAGCAAAGTAGCGAACTGCACGCCTTTGACTTTCTTGGCGATATTCATTACACCTGCAAACTGCAAACCTTTCACGTCACCAGCGATATTGGTCACGCCTGCAATTTGGATGCCTCTCGCTTCTTTAGCATAATTCACAACACCAGCCATCTGCATACCATCAAGGGTATCAAATGCAATATTGTTGACTCCGCCTATTATAAGGCCGTTGGCATTTGATGATGAATTTAAAACACCACCTATTTGCATTCCATAAAAGGAATTACGTCCTGCATTAGCAAATCCTGCGACTTGAATTCCGTAATAATATTCAGCCAAGTTCGCCAATCCAGCCACAGATATTCCATATGCATTATAGTGTATTTCATTGACCATTCCAGCGACTTGCAATCCGTATGCATTATTATATATGATATTTCCAGCACCTGCAACAGCAATACCTTTGATATTCCCAGCTGAGCCAATCAACGCATCTACGGAAAATGCTATCGTATATTTTTCTCCATCTTCTAAATCAAAAGTACTCAATGGAAAACCAAGACCAATACGATATGGAGCAAATTTTTCTCCTAGTTCACAACATGAGTCTTTTGACTTACACACCGATTCTATACCTTGAGAAAAAGCGGTAAATGATAACAGGAAACAAACTGCAAACAACAATATTTTTTTCATGATTTTTATTTTTTATTTTTCAAATTATTTAGACGTGTCAATGAATATTTATTTTCAAGGTAACATTGACGCGTCTATACATCAATTCCTAATTATGAATTATGAATTATGCATTATGAATTATTAAAAACTTCCATCGCGATATGAGCGCAAGCCTCAGCATCTGCAAGGGCGTGATGATGATTCGTCAGGTCGAAGCCACAGTGTGCAGCGACGGTATGAAGCTGATGATTCTCCAAATCGGGAAAAACCTTTACAGAAGTTCTGTATGTACAATGAAACTGATAGTTTGGATATTTCATCTTATAATGAGCGAAACATGCTTTCAAGCAACGCTCATCGAAGGTTTTGTTGTGAGCTATCAAAGGAAGGTTTCTCACAAACTTAGAAGCCTCACGCCACACCTCAGGAAATATCGGTGCGTCATCGGTGTCTTCTTTTTTGATTCCATGAATCTTGGTGTTCCAATAGCAATAATGATTTGGAACTGGTTTTATCAAGCTATAAAATCTATCCACAATCTCCCTGTCTTTCACTATGACGATACCGACGCTACATGCGCTTCTGATATCGCCGTTAGCTGACTCGAAGTCGATGGCGGCAAAGTCAGGGAGATCGGGAATTATGATTTGATTGTTAGACGATTCTGACATTTTATTCTTTTATCTCAGCGTGGAAAATATCAATCTCGTCATCTTCAAACATACATTCTGAAGTGTAATATTGACCTGGTTTGTCGTCGTCTTGGAACAACAACAATGTCACTTTCTTGAATTTCAAAGGTTGCTGACTTTCTGATACTTGTTGTACTTTTTCGTAAGAAATGCCTTCTATCTTCAACATCTTCAACAATGCTGCTAAATCGAGGTCGACATTGAGGAAAATATCTTCGCCTTTTTCTGTCCAAGCAATACTGATGACACCTGTGGTGTATAATTCAAAGTTTTTAATTTCTACAGTTTTCATAATTATTCTTGATTTAATAATTCATTCAAATCTTTTTGTAATTGTTCCGCATTGATAAAATGAATCGACTTCATTCCGACATTTATCGCGCCTTTTACATTATTAATATTATCATCGATGAATACCGACTCTTCTGCTTTGAGATTATAACGTTCTAATAACGTATGATAAATCTTTGGATCTGGTTTGAGAAGCTTCTCGTCGCCTGAACACACGATGTTATCTATCAAAGAGAAAATTTTATATTTCTTCTGAACCATCGGGAAAGTCTCGTTCGACCAGTTTGTCAATCCGTAAATGACTGGATATTTCTCTTTCAACGACTTTATAAATTCGTACATTCCAGGAATCTCCTCTCCCATCGTCTTCATCCATTCTGTATGATATAATCTGATAGCTTCTTCAAACTCTGGAAATTCTGCAATACGTTCCTGAACCGCCACACTGAAAGGCTTGCCCTTATCCAACTGAGCATTCCATTCTGTATTACATACATGTTCGATGAAATAGTTACTCTTTTCCATATCATTGAAATATGAATCGAAAAGGTAATGCGGATTCCAATCCACCAGCACGCCGCCGAAATCAAATACGATGTTTTTTATCATTTTTTCAAACGTTTTTCTATCATTGATGCAATCTTATCACGTAAGCTTTCAACGCTTTGTTCTTCAGATGGCATGACTGGCTCCATGATATCGATATCGATTTTCTTCCAGAACTTAGGAACGATACTGCTTCCATAACATGCAGACTCAGAACCTGCGATAGCGACTGGAACGATAGGCACATTCAATTCTTTACTCAAGATTGCGAATGTCTCTTTGAACTTTCTCATCGTGTTATCTTTAGAACGTGTTCCTTCTGGGAATATCACAATGTTCTTGCCTTTCTTCAAGACAGCACACATCTCTTGCAATGACTGACGTACGTTTTTGTTAATATCCATTAAGATAATATTATTCTTTCTTGCCATAAACTGAGCAATCTTTGACCTCCAGTGTTTCTCTTTAGCGAAGAAGAAAATGTCTTTGTTTTCCTTGCGTGAGAAGTTATATGTGATTAAGAAACCGTCAATTGCACAACGGTGGTTAGCCACGATGATACATGGTGTATTTGGCAATTTCTTGTTACCTCTCACTCTGAAACGATAACATATTGAGAATAATATCTTCGTGAATGTGTATGTAAACCATTGTGTAAAACCTGGTTTTTCCAACTTCACATCGACTTTTGTTGCGAGGATGTCTTTCCAAGTTATTGTTGTTGTATTGAAAGAATGTTCGTTTGTCTCGATATATTCTGTGAGTTTTCCTAATGTGGTGAGGTTCTCCATCTGTTCCTCGTTGAGGTTGATGCCGAAAGTGTTTTCGATATAAGCGAGAAGAGAAACTTTACTCAATGAGTCCATCGACAAGTCGATTTCGAAGTGGTCGTTTTCATTAGCAACTGTTTTTGTTTCTTCTTCCACGAAAGCCTTTAACATCTTGTAAACCTCGCTCTTGCCTTCCAATGACTCTTGCACTGTATTAGTCTTAGGTTTGTCAACGAGATGAGGAAGGAGGAAACGCTGCACCTTGCCGAGACGTGTCTTTGGAAGTTCTTCCGACAAGATATGATATTGCTTGATACGTTTGTATTGTGGCTGCTCAGCATTGAAATGCTCCACTTCTTTTTTGATGAGAGCGTCCATAGCTTCCAAATCCACTTGTCTTACAGCCACCATATTAGGACGTACAGCAGCATGCAAAGCATCGCCATTCAAGAAGATACCTATTTCTTGTACGTAAGCGCTTTCTGCCAAGAACTCTCTTTCGAGAAGCTCAGGATTGATGTTCTTACCGTTTGATGTAACGATAATCTCTTTGATACGACCTGTGATTTTGAGGCCATATTTATCGAGGATACCCATGTCGCCAGTATGAAGCCAGCCGTCTTTCACGATTTGAGCTGTCTCTTCTGGTCTATTGTAATATCCTTTCATCACGTTATCGCCTTTCACGCAGATCTCGCCGTTTTCTGCAATCTTCACCTCGATGTTAGGAAGAAGTTCACCAGCATAACCGACCTTACGTCTGCCCGGACGAGTGAATGAAATCATAGGAGCTGTCTCCGTCATGCCGTAGCCTTCAAGGACATACAAGCCTAATGTCTTCAAAATCGTAGCAGTCTCGACAGAAAGAGCTGCGCCGCCTGATACAAGATATTTCAAGTGACCGCCAAATTTCTTATGAACGCTGCTGAAGATAGTTCTCGACACTGCATCACTGCCGATGAGTTTTGTTATCTTATAGAGAAGACGTGTCACTACTGAAGCATTGATTTTACTCATGATACCTTTAACGAGCATGTCGTAAAGACGAGGCACACCGATTATGATAGAAACTTTTCCTGCGTTGAGAGTCTTGATGATAGACTCGGCATTCATTGCCTCAGCGATGTGTAACGTTCCGCCCATGTATAAAGGCGCTACCATACTACCGAGGAGCGGCAAGATATGATGCAAAGGAAGAAGTACCATCACGTTGCTGTCTTCCTGGAAGATTGGCACCTGCTTACTGACAGAATCCACGTTGAACATAACATTTCTGAAAGTAAGCATAACACCTTTAGGATTACCAGTAGTACCAGATGTGTAGTTGATGAGCATTGTTTCATCATCCTTACCCATAGGAATATCTGTCGCAGGGATGTTTGGGTCGTCAGAAAGAACGACGTCGTTTTTTGTCATGAGGCGTGCGCCTTGAAGTTCGAGGTCGGCAAACATTTCGAGTTTGTCTTCCGAAATGAAAACGATGTCAGGACGACAGTCGTTGATGACGTATTCTATCTCTTTCTTTGTTGACTGCGCATCCAATGGAACAGCGATGGCTTTGCAGCGCATAGTGCCGAGGAATGCGAAACACCATTCTGGCGAGTTCTGAGCGCAGATTAAAACTTTTTCTGGAACGGATTGTGCTGAAAATGCGTCAGCATATATTTGAGAATAACGTAACAGTTGTTCGTAAGTATATTTGTCATCCTTAAACGTGATGGCAAGTTTGTCTTTTTTTGTTACTAGCATATTTATAAGTTTTCAATGTCTTGCAAAGATAAAAAAAGGCAAAAGACAAAAGGCAAAAGACAAAAGTTTTTTTCAAAAAAAATAGGAATCAGAAAAATCAATCCTAACTCCTAATTGATTAGACGCGTCAACGACTTATTGTTTACATTTCATTGTGTCGTGTGACACGTCTCTACAATCAATTCTTAATTCCTCAGTTCCTCAGTTCCTTAATTCCTCAATTCCAAATCACATCACTCTTCTTCTGTATAATATACCTTATAATATTTTCCTCTTGCGTCTTCGCCTTGTTCCACATTATCGCGATTGCCGTCGATGATAATCTGAATTTTATCGTCGAGACGGATGACTCTCTTATAAGAACGCTGCTGTTTCTTGAAGGCATTGTTTGAAATCATGAAGTTATCGTCAATCGACAAATCGTTGTCGGCTTCATAATTCTTTTTAAAGTTATGGAAACTCTCAATGACAGCAGGCTGTTCCATGACTTCATTGGCGAATTCTTCAATATCGAAGTTATCTTTCTCCTTAAAAAATTGTAAAGATTTATTAAGCAAATCTATCTGGTCGGCCTTTGTTACTTCAAACTCTTTTGGCAATTCCTGTGTCACGAAATTCTTTGCCATCGCCATGACGTTATGAGTGTTGGCATATTCGTTTTTACTCTGACGCAGATGCAGAAATTCATCGGTCCAATACTGAGCTTCTGTGCCTTTGTTGGTGTTATCGACAACGGAGACAGAGTAGCCTTCTCCGCCATTAACATTGAAAATCAAGCAACCTTTGTCGAGTTTCTTTATATTGATGCCTTGTTCACTTTCGAGCAGGAAGTTATGCTTGTCACGATGTACTTTCAAGAAAGTATCTTTATTTTCTGTCTTGAAGAGACCGATGGCATCGACGGTGTTGCTTCCGTGGATGCAGTCTTTGAAGTAAACCGTATAAAACTCGCCACCTTTGATTTTTGGATGCGAGCTGTTTTCGTAGAGATATTTAGCAAGATTTACAGACTGTTCGTACAAGTCTGTAGGCTCATCAAAAATCTTAGATACTGCGCCATAGACCACATTATATTCCAGTCCGCTGTCGTGATAAAAATGGAAAGTCTCGCCCGGTGTGAAGGCGTTCAAGAAAAATTTCGTCAATATATTTTTCATGTCTCCGTCTAAAGAGACGTTTGATTTCGAGAGGCTAAGACCTTCTTCCGCCGCCTTGTTACCAACAAGATGTAGCGACAAATGAGATATGATTGTTTCCATGACGCAAAGATAGGGAAAAACTAAGGCTGTTGGCTTTTGGCTGTTGAACTTTTTTTGAAGACAACAGTCAACAGACTTCGGGTATGCGGTCACTGAGCCTGTCGAAGGCATAGTGTGGCACTTCGACATGCTCTGGCAGCAAATCTTTGAGTTTCTTTGCGTCTCAGAGAGAGATTTTTTAAGTCACCGGGACACCAAGACACCGAGTTGCTGAGTTGCTAAGTCTATTAGTCTGAGTCAGGGTTCAAAGTTCAAAGTTCTTCGTTCAAAAGCCTTAGTTCAACACCAATCGAAAAAATCGATACTTCGATTTAAAATATCGTTTTGACTTGTGCGAACATTATTTCTATTTTTGCGTTGTTAATGAATGAAAATAAAATTTACAAATCAGCCCGAAGCTCACAGCTCAAGGCTCATAACAAGAAAAACTATGAAAAAACTTCAAGATAATGTAACGATAATCACCGGTGGCGGTAAAGGTATTGGATTCGGTTTGGCTTGCGCTTTTGCTAAAGAAGGTTCTAACCTCGTCATCACAGGCAGAAACGAAGCGAGATTGTTGAACGCCAAGGAAAGACTTGAAGCGGAATACGGGGTGAAGGTTTTGGCAATGGTTGCCGACGGTGCCGATGAAGCTCGTACCAAAGAGGTCGTTGCTAAGACAATAGAGACATTCGGAAAAATCAACACCTTAATTAATAACGCTCAGGCTTCCAAGTCGGGATTGTCATTACTTGAACACACCAAAGAAGACTTCGACTTAGCTATCAACTCTGGATTATATGCAGCTTTTTTCTATATGAGAGAGGCATTCCCTTACCTCAAAGAAAGCAAAGGTTCTGTTATCAACTTCGCTTCTGGCGCGGGACTTTTCGGCAAGCCTGGACAGAGTTCCTACGCAGCTGCCAAAGAGGGCATCAGAGGTCTCTCGAGAGTCGCTGCTACCGAATGGGGACCAGACGGCGTGAGAGTCAATATGGTTGCTCCGCTAGCCATGACAGAGAGTTTACAAGAATGGAAAGAAAACTACCCTGAACTCTTCGCCAAGACGATACAAGGAATTCCTTTGGGACGCTTCGCCGACCCTATGCAGGACATCGGAAGAGTGTGCGTATTCTTAGCATCTGACGATGCTTCATACGTTACTGGAGAAACGATTACATTACAAGGAGGCTCTGGATTGAGACCATAAAAAAAAAGCGACCAATGGTCGCTTTTTTTATTCCTAACACCTAACTGATTATATCCACTTAACCAATGCGAAGTCTTGTCTGTGTGGCAACATTTCGTGTTTTGGATATATTCTGAATGTGTAGTCGAACATACCGGCTTTGTTCAATGGAAGGTCGATGTAATATCTTGCCCAACCTTCGCCTGCGTCAACGAGTTGGAGCTGCTCTACTTGCATTACCTTGTCGTTGCCGTTCTTGTCCTTACCGCCGAATACTATCTCAATGCCGACATCGCCTCTGTTCAAGCCTGGTGTCTTCAATGTGATTTCAGCTACGATAGCGTCACCGAAGTTAAGTGATCTCACACTTGGATCTGGAATCTTGATAGCTTCCACTTCAATCTTGTCCCAGTTAGCTTCGACATTCTTCTTCCATGCTGCGATTTCAAATGCTTTCTGATAACGGTTTTCGCGCATCATGTCTGTTCTCTCGATGAGTTTGTTATAATATTGTGCGAAGTAATCGTCGAGCATTCTCTTCATTGTGTAATTTGGAGCAATCTGCATCAAGTTGTTCTTCACGTACTTAACCCATTGTGTTGGAACACCGTTTTCATTTCTGTCGAAGTATAATGAAACGATTTCATTTTCGATGAGGTTATATATTGTCTCAGCGTCGAGTTCGTCTTGGTAGCGTTGGTCGCTGTATGTTCTTTCTTCTTGCAACGCCCAGCCAGCTTGAGGACGGAAACCTTCTGCCCACCATCCGTCGAGGACTGAGAGGTTCAATGTTCCGTTCATGACGGCTTTCTCGCCACTTGTACCAGAAGCTTCGAGTGGACGTGTTGGAGTGTTCATCCAGATGTCAACGCTGCTAGTCAATATCTTACCGAGTTCCATATCGTAGTTATTCAAGAAGATAACCTTTCCTGCGAACTCTTTCTTTCTTGATGTCTCGATAATCATCTTAATCAAATCCTGACCTGCTTTGTCGTTAGGGTGAGCCTTACCTGCGAAGAGGAATACGACAGGTTTTTCTGGATTGTTAAGTAATTCTGCAAGACGTTCTATGTTGTTGAATAACAAGTGAGCACGTTTGTATGTAGCGAAACGACGAGCGAAACCGATGATGAGAGCGTTTTCGTTGAAGTTTTCTATTGTATTGATAATCAAAGAAGGTGATTCTTGACGACGTTGCATGTCTTCAACGACCTTTACTTTGAGATATTCTGTAAGACGATGTTTCAAGTCTTTCTTGATATTCCATACTGTCTCGTCAGCGACATTGCCAATCTTTTCCCATACTTTTGTATCTGACTGTACGTCAACGTAGTCTTTACCAAGCACTTCTCTATAAAGTCTCTGCCATGAGAAGTCGGTCCATGTTGGGAGGTGAACGCCGTTTGTGACGTAGCCGATGTGGTTTTCTTCTGCAAAGTAACCTGGCCACATTTGTTGGAACATCTCTCTTGAAACGCGACCGTGAATCTTACTTACTCCATTGACTTCCTGGCTGAGGTTTGTTGCCAAGACGCTCATAGAGAATTTCTCGTATGGGTCGTTGTGACGAATCTTACCGAGGTTCATGAAGTCGTTCCAGCTGATGTTCATACGACCTGGATAATGAGAGAGATAAGTTCTCATGAGGTGTTCTTCGAATACGTCGTGACCTGCTGGAACTGGTGTGTGTGTTGTGAATAATGTTGATGTTCTGACCAATTCCTTAGCAACGTCGAAGTCGAGGTTATGACGTGTGATATATACACTTAATCTTTCCAATCCGCAGAATGCAGCGTGACCTTCATTGCAGTGATATACAGTAGGTTTAAGGTTGATTCTGTCCATCAATCTGATACCGCCGATACCGAGGAACATCTCTTGTTTGATACGCATTTCGCTGTCGCCACCATAGAGTTTTCCTGTGATACCTCTGTCTTCTGCTGAATTTTCATCAATATCTGTATCAAGGAGATACAAGCTTATGCGACCTACAGGAACGCGCCATGCCTTAGCGTAGACTGTACGACCAGGGAATGCGATATTGATAATGACTTCTTCTCCATTTTCGTCGCGGACGATTTCCATTGGAAGTGTTGAGAAGTTTTGTGGGATATATTCTGAGAGCTGCTCGCCCCATACTGAAAGGTCTTGTGCAAAGTATCCGTAGCGATACAAGAGACCGATAGCCACCATGTTAGCGTTAGAGTCGGAAGCTTGTTTGAGGTAGTCGCCTGCCAAGATACCGAGACCTCCAGAATAAATCTTAAGGCTCTTTGTCAAGCCGTACTCCATGCTGAAGTAAGCGATAGTATGATTATCAGCAGGTTTAGCTGACATATATTCTTTAAAACGAGCGTAAGTAGAATTCAACTTTTCGATGAATGCCTTGTCGTTTTCCAATGCCTCGATTTGTGCCTTTGACAAGTTTTTCATCAAAGCTATTGGGTTGTGTTCCACAGCTTTCCATGCTTGTGGGTCTATAGAAGCGAATAATTCTGTTGCATCGACATCCCAGCACCACCAAAGGTTTTGTGATAGTTCTTGCAACTTCTGCATATCTTCTGAGTAAACTGGTTCTACGATGATTCTCTTCCAGTTAGGAGTGTCTTGCTTTTGGTAATTAAAATTTCTCAAAATCTCGTTATATTTTTTAGTTTGTTTCAAATAATCACGACCGCGCAATTTATCCAAAGCGATGTCGTATGCCTCTAAATAATTGTCGATGAGTTCATCCCATTCAAATTTCTTAACCAAATCCAAAGCGTTTTTCTTCACAGCAGCGATTTGTTTTTCGTCTTTTGAAGTGAAACTCAAAATAATATTGACGATATCTTCTGTCACTACAGCGCCGTTGCCTTCTTCACGATGAACGATAGCGACTGACTCATGATCGAATTTCTCATCTTGGATATAACGGCCGAAACCTGCGAGGTCTGTTGTTATCGTAGGAATACCGTGAGCGATACTTTCCATTGGAGTGTAGCCCCATGGTTCATAATATGATGGGAATACAGAAAGGTCGAATGCTGACAAGAAATCGTTGTAGTTGATGTTGAATACGCCGTCATTGCCATTGAGGTATGAAGGAACGAAGATAACTTTAACCTTATCGCCTTCGTTATTTTGCAATCCGTTTTCTCTCAAAGAGTTAAGGACAGCATCATATTCATAATCGAAGATATGATGTGTACAAGGAAGTTCGGTGTGACCTTCAACAGCCTTCTTGCCTTCGAGACGATATTGCAATTCTTTGTAGATACCAGAAATGTTAGCTGGCACTGCTATGACAGCAACTACTTCTTTCTTAAGATTTTGGTCTTTGTTAAGTTTACCTAAAGCATTGATGAATAAGTCGATGCCTTTATTTTTAAACTCATATCTTCCACTATTGATGATGAAGAAAGCATCGTCAGAAGTCTTTGTTCCAGAAATAGTTTCGAGTACGCTCAATATCTTTTCTCTTGATGCTTTTCTCTTTTCTGATGCAGCTTTATCGTCGACGATATATGTTTCATCAATACCGTTTATTGTGATTACATCTGGTTCACGTTGTAAGAACTGCTTACATTCTTCAGCTGTCACTTCACTCACTGTTGTAAACACATCAGCATTTTGTGATGCGTTATATTCCATTGACTGTTGTGAAGTTATGTTAAATCTGTTAGCCATCGCATCTGGTTCAAATGTAGCTAAATCATTATAGAGAGCGAGACCGTTGCCGCTTATTGCACGACCGAGATATGTTGCATGTGTAGTGAATGCTGTTGCGATTTGAGGACAGTTTTCTTTAAGATAAAGAACGCCAGCTCCTGTCATCCATTCATGGAAGTGAGCGACGATGTTTTCATCGCTTTCTATGTTCCATTTTATGAAGCTTTCTATAACTTGACCAGCAGCGTAACCGAAGAGAACCGGGTCGATGTAATCCCACTGACCGCGGAGTGAATCGAGATGATATTTTTCCCAGAGGTGAGCCAATATCTCGTTTTTCTGAGGATATAAAGTTGTGTAGTCAACTAAGATTGCTAGAGGTTTGCTATTAAGTTTCCAGCGTCCGATTCTGACTTTAAGACCTTGTTCAAGAGCTTTCTCACGCCATTCTGAAAACAATGTATTGTCTTCAATGAAATACAAAGTCTCATGTGATTCCTTAACCACATCGGGACCTATGGTTATGTAATTATCACCTATTTTTTTCTTTACTTCATCCGCCTTTGTCGATAACACGGTGTAGATTCCGCCGACCATGTTACAGACTTCCCAACTCGTTTCAAAAAGATAATTTGGAGTTTTCATTAAATTGTTCTAATTATATTATATATATTTATTGATTATTATCTATACATACAACAATATCAACTTATAAAAGTTTATAAGTCAATATATTATAAATATTACAGACTGAAAATCAGAGTCTTTTCCACTCTTTGCAAAGATAATAAAAGTCAACAGACAACAGACAACAGACAACAGTTTTTTTTGAAAAAAAAAATTAAAAATTTATTCTGATAATTCTGGAATTGACTAATTACAAAGGGACGCCATAATGACGTCCCTATAATTTTATTTTTAAACCAAAGCTGTACAATGGTTAATAGTTAATAGTTAACAGTTAACAGCCAATAGCCAATAGCCAACAGCCTTAGTCTTTATTCAAAACTCTTTCTCTAAAATCTGTCAAGATATTCATGAAGTTGATGTAATAATCGTATGGAGAATTATTACCATATTTTGTACAGAGATTATAGAAGTTATTAGCATCTTGCAGTGCGTTCCAATCTCTCACGACTTCTTCATCTTTAGAACGTTTGACTTTATTAGCACATGAATACAATGCTTGCAATGCATCATCTTGAAGGTCGTTGCCCATCCACAATGAGAGGTCACGTTCTTCGCCCATTGATGACAATGGAATTGGAGCATCAAAAATACTCATGGTCTGTAACTTATCAAGCATCTCTATTGGCTTCGCATATTCAAAGTCGGTGTTGTTAAAAATTGCCTCTGGGAGATACTTCATAAAATCAATGATACCAGTAGAAGCATCGTAATTTTCTCCGAATGTCTCGTAGTTAGCAAAGATATTTACCACCTCCTCATTACATTCTTTAAGTTTCTCAACAAATGACTCTGTTGTCAATGAATTATTTACAAAGTTAAGAGAGAGAGCATCACTGAGTTTGTAGTTACGGAGCAACAATCTCAACTTAGGATTTATAGAGTTGGCATATAAGTAGTTTGGACTCTTCCATCCGAGGACATGCTTAGCACCTTCTGTTGCCATGAGGTTAAATCCCATCTCTGCCACGTCGGCACCTATCTCATTAGAATATATCAATTCGGTATTGACAAACGTCTTAGGTGTCACTCCGAATATTTCTTTCATCAGTTTCTTATGTTCTGTGACTTGCTTTTTGAAAGCTTCTTTATTATGCAAAGAAACCGTTGAATGTGCGTAAGTTCCTGCAAGCACTTCGACATTACCTGTCTTGACAAGTTCTTTGAAACTATCCAAAGCATCAGGAGCATACTGCTGCATCTGTTCGATGGCGATGCCTGAGAAATAGAATGCAAACTTAATCTTGTCGCCATAACGTTTTATCTGTTCCATAAGAAGCTCGTTCATTGGAAGATAGCAACGGTCGGCACGACGACGCATCTCTGTTCTGTTTCTGTACTCATCATAATAGAAATGTCTCTTTCCTACATCGAAGAAACGATAAGTACGTAAATTATATGGTTGATGCACTTGGAAATAAAAACATATAGACTTACTCATAATATGTATTTTTTTAGTTTTTTTTACTTTTTTAATTCTTACGACGATGCCGTAAGCCATATTCGTTCAAGCCTTTCAGGCTTTATGGTATTTTATTATTTCTTTAAATTAATTGCTTTTTCGTAGACATCCTTAATCTTCTTAGATGCAAACTCCCATTTAAGATTATCGACTTCTTCCTTACCAGCCTTCTTGAAGTGATCGCTGAGTTTTGGATAATGACAGAGTCCGTAGATAAAATCAGCCAATCCGTTGATATCCCAGAAATCGACTTTAAGAACGTTTTGAAGAACCTCAGAGACGCCCGACTGTTTTGAGATGACGCAAGGAACGTCGAGGCGCATTGCTTCGAGAGGCACGATGCCGAAAGGCTCTGAAATTGAAGGCATCACGAAGACATCAGACATAGCGAACATCTGGTCGACGTCATTACCTTTGAGGAATCCTGTGAAGTGGAAGTTGGCACCCATCTTCAGCTGAGCCACACGACGAATCATCTTTGGCAGAAGGTCGCCAGTACCAGCCATCACAAAATGAATCGTTGGGTCGTATTGTAAAATCTTATGTGCTGCTTCTACGAAATATTCTGGTCCTTTTTGATAAGTGATACGTCCAAGGAAAGTCACGACCTTATTTTTCAATCCACATGTCTCATATTCAGAACGTTTCTTATCGTTTGGTTCAACGGCATTATGTACAGTGATAACCTTATTAGGATCGATGCCATATTTCTCAACGACTATCTTTCTTGTCAAGTCGCTAACTGTAATAACTATATCTGCAGCTTCCATTCCGCGACGCTCGATAGAATAAACAAGAGTATTGATATTCTCGCCTGAGCGGTCAAATTCTGTCGCGTGCATGTGAACCACGAGTGGTTTTCCTGTAGTTTCTTTAGCAGCTATACCTGCGGAATATGTCAGCCAGTCGTGAGCGTGAATCACATCGAATTCATCTTTATGCTCGAGAGCCAAAGAAGAACCGATGAGAGCATAACGAGAGACCTCTTCCATGAGGTTAGCTCCATATTTTCCAGAGAACTCGTAACGAGGCAAGAAGACAGGACTTTGGAAATGATTTGTAGCACGTTGTTCTTCAACAAGCTGCTCAAAACGTTCTGGACCAACGTATGGAATGATGTTAGATCCTATTTCCATATACTGAACTCTATCCCAATACGATCTATCTTTTTCATTATCAATATTGACAGTAACATCGCTTGCATTAAGGAGACGGACATTGGTCTCATCCTCATCGCCGTGAGCCTTAGGTACCACAAAAAGCACATCGACTCCATTTTTAGCGAGACCCTTTGTCATTCCGAAACAAGCTGTGCCGAGACCTCCTGTGATATGTGGAGGAAATTCCCAGCCAAACATCAACACTTTCATAATCTTATTTTTTCAATCCGTCAATAACATATTTTAAATATAACAATGCCGCTACGCTGGTAGACTGTGAGATACAACCTCTCGATTCATGAGGCGGATTGCCATCGTATATCTCAGATATAGTGCCTATTCCATTCTCTGCTATAACCTCTTCAAAGGCATTGTACAAATCTTCCAGATAAGGCAATGATGTCTTTCCATAAAGCGATACAGCTGCATCAGCATAAGGCATTATCAACCATGGGAATACCGTTCCGTTATGATATGCCGTCTCCCTTTCTCTATGATTACCAATGGTAACCTCTCTATAAAACTCAGAACGTGGAGACAAAGAACGTAATCCTCTATTAGTCAACAACTCGGAACGAGTGATATCAAATATCTTCTTTTTCAAGTCGTCGTTGAACGGACAATAAGGCAAGGATATAGCAATCAGCATATTTGGACGTACCATATCATTTTTCTCATTGTCGTTTATATAATCATAAAACTTAGCATTTTGTTCATTATAGAAACATTTTGTATAAGAAGCCTCTACCCTATTAGCAACGTCATTCCATTTCTCGATGTCGACATTTTTCTTATCAGCTTCTTTCAAGACTTCGACAGCATAACGCAAGGCATTATACCACAAAGCATTTATCTCGATATTCAAACCTGTTCTTGGTGTATATGGCTTACCTTCGCAGAAAACATTCATCCACGTAAGAGCAAGATTTTCATTTCCTGCGTAAAGAAGTCCGTTTTCTAAAGTCTTGATATTAAAGTCAGTGCCTTCAATAAAACTATTAAGAATCTTTGACATGACTTCACCATATTCTTTCCAGACCGTCTTCTTGCTTACGCCAAACATCTCTTCATATTTTTGAAGTATGAGGAAGAACCACAATGGAGAGTCGACGGCTGTATAATAAAGCGACTTTTGATAATATCTGTTTGAGAAGAAAGGACCTTTCATTGTATCTATCAGATATTTGACCAATTCTTTAAAGGTCTTCTTATCGCCTGTTGTGAGGACAAGTCCTGGTATTGAGAGGAGAGTGTCGCGGCCGCAGCTGCCGAACCAAGGGAAACCAGCGAACATACGAGTTCCTTCTTTCTCTCTGATGATAAACTGCTGCGCTGAGTTTTGCAGACAATGTTCGAAGCTATCACGAGGGATTCGTGAGTCTAACAAAGCTTCAAATTGACGCTTGAATGAGGCTGGACTTTTCTCTTCAAGACCAGCAGATACAATTATCGACTCGCCTTCTTTCAAGTTGACTTCAAAGAAACCTGGAACATACAAATCCTCCACTGCATCGTAGCCACGTTCGAACTCTCTTATATAGAAGTTATTATAATACCAAAGAGGAGCATGAGTGTATTCTGCGCTTTTTGAAATCTGCAGGCACAAAGAATCGTAGTTTTCATACATCTGCCATGAAGCTCCGTTTTTCAAAGGAATGTACTTACGGTTTGCGTCGTGGTTCTCATGAGTGAGGCTATGTACATTTCTGAAAGCCAGGAAAGGAGTCAAACGCAAGGTAATAGGCTGAGCAGCCTCAATGACGTTATAACGTATATATATTCTGCTGTCGTTATCAGCAAAGATATATTCCTTAGTGATTTTCGTTGTACCGACTCTATATAATAAAGTAGGTATTGGCTCAGCGGAGAACTCTCTAAGATATTTATGACCAGAAGGCATGATAGTACCATCTTCATATTGATGAACGCCGAAATGGAATTCTTCTTTGTTTGCTATCACCGTCTCGTCGATAGAAGAAAGCAAGACGTGATTGTAGTTGTCGAGTTGTGGCTGCGGCACTACCAGCAGTCCGTGATACTTTCTGGTGTTACAGCCTATGATTGTCGTATTGCAAAAGGCACCTGATCTATTTGAACGTAAAATCTCCTTGTTCATAGTAAATTCAAGGTTTACCAAATGCTGCTTATCGAAAGAAATATATGCCATTTTATAAGTATTTCGTTATTTTTATAGTCACGCAAAGTTATGATAATAATTGAAAAAAACAAATTATTTAGAGGTTAATTTTTGAAAAAATACGAGATATTTTAGCTATTTGCTATAGACCGTTATCTTTTGAGATTTTTGTATTTACCATCAAAGTTCAAAGTTTAAAGCTCAAAGTTCTACACCATCAGTTCTTTTCCGTATTTTTGTAAAGCAAAAATTACTTATATGAAAAACTTCAATATAAAAAAAATATTAGAGATTACTTTTAAAAGCGTGCTTACACTGCCTTTTATAACGTCTTGCGGAAGTGAGCAGAAACCTATGAACATCTTGTTTATCATGTCCGATGACCATTCTTATCAGACTATCAGCGCTTACGACACATCGTTCATACGTACACCTAACATTGACCGTATCGCCAACGAGGGCGTGCGTTTCAACAACAGCTTCGTCGCCAACTCCATCAGCGCACCTTCTCGAGCCTGTCTACTCACTGGAAAACACAGCCAAGCCAACGGATTCACCGACAACAGCTGCACCTTCGACGGCAGTCAACAGACTTTTCCTAAATTGATTCAAGACAAATACGAGACCGCCATCATCGGCAAGTGGCATCTTAACTCCGACCCGACAGGATTCGACCATTGGGATATATTAATAGGTCAAGGTGATTATTACAATCCGACATTTATTCGTAACGGAGAAAAGATACAACGCGAAGGCTATGCCACAAATGTCACGACAGACGTCGCTTTGGAATGGCTGGAAAACGAACGTAACACAGAAAAGCCTTTCTGCCTTCTGTTACATCACAAAGCTCCGCATCGCACATGGATGCCCGACACCTGCGACTTGAAACTTTTCAAAGACAGCGACTTTCCATTACCAGAGACATTCTACGACAATTACGAAGGCCGTCTCGCTGCGAAAGAAAACAAGATGTCAATCAGCAAAGACATGGACTTGGTTTACGACTTAAAATTAGCCGACAAAGACAGTCTTATCCACGGTCGTCCCGACTTAGAAGGCTGGGGACGTTGGATGTATAACAATATGAATCCTGAGCAGAAAAAAGCCTGGGATGCACACTACGATGTAGTGACAGAGAAGTTTAAAAAATCCAATCCGACAGGAGAAGAACTCGACAGATGGAAATATCAACAATATATGCGCGACTATCTCCGCGTGATAACTTCCATCGACCGTAACGTAGGACGCGTCTTGGATTATCTTGAAAAAGAAGGACTTCTGGAAAACACTCTCGTAGTATACACCTCCGACCAAGGATTCTATATGGGCGAACACGGATGGTTCGACAAACGCTGGATGTATGAAGAATCGTTCAAGACACCTTTATTAATACGTTACCCTGGAGGCGTGAAAGGCGAAATCAACGAGATGGTTCAGAACATAGACTACGCTCCAACATTCCTCGAATTAGCAGGTGTAGAAATCCCAGATGATATCCATGGATGTTCGTTCCTACCTTTATTAAAAGGCGAAGATTACAAACCTAAGCGCGACGGAATATATTATCATTATTACGAATTTCCTGACGAACATAATGTAAAGCCACATCTTGGAGTACGCACCGAGACTCACAAACTCATTCATTTCTACGAAGACGATGTCTGGGAACTATACGACCTTCGTCATGACAAAAACGAAGTCAACAACATCTACGGCCAAGAAGGAACAGAAGAAATAACATCAGAGTTGAAGGAGAAATTAGAGAAACTGAAGGAGCAATACGGGGAGAGATGAACTTATCGAAGCGCCGAATTGTACCTTTTGTATTCTTTTCAACTAAAAAAAACATCGAAAAATGTATATTCTTATACATAAATTTTATTGAAAAGTGTATATTTGCAATCTAAATTAATATTGAAAAGTGTATCGATATGTTATATAGAAAGATTGGTAATTATATTAAAGAACATTTAGAATCCGACTCTGACAAGATTTTATTATTAGAAGGCGCACGTCAAATCGGAAAGTCCTTTATAATAAGAGAGATTTCTAAACAGTTGTACGCCAACTTTATAGAATTAAATTTCGTTGAGGATGATGAAAATAAAAAGTTGTTTAAGAACATTCATTCTACCGAAGAATTCTATATAACACTAAGTATGATTGCAGGTGACAAGCTCGACAAATACGAAAACACATTGATATTTTTAGACGAGATTCAGCAATATCCTCAATACCTTACGATGCTGAAATTCTTCCGTCAAGAAAAAAAATATAGATTTATAGCAAGCGGAAGTCTGTTAGGAATAACATTACGTTCCACAACATCTATCCCTGTCGGAAGTATCATACGAAAAGAAATGTTCCAGCTTGATTTTGAAGAATTTATAATAGCTAATGGATTTGGTAAAGAAGCCATCAACTTTATCAAGGAAAAATTCAACAACAAGGAACATCTTTCCGAAGCTCAACATAATCAGTTGATGGATTTATTCAAACGATACTTGATAGTTGGGGGAATGCCTGATGCTGTCAACACTTATCTAGAGACTAGAAATATCGTAAAAGTCCGTGAAATACAAAACAATATAAAGCAGATGTATGCGGCTGACGCTTCTAAATACGAAAACAATAACGGCAAGAATCTTTTGATAAAACGTATTTATGACATGATTCCATCTCAAATGGAAAACAAGAAAAAACGTATTGTAGCTAAAGATATTCAAGACAAAAAAGGTGATCGTTTTGAAAAATATCTTGAAGAGTTTGAATATCTTATCTCTTCCGGTGTCGCACTTGACGTTCATGCCATCTCAAATCCGCATTTTCCTTTAACAGAATCCGTCCATAAAAATCTTATAAAACTATATCTAAATGATGTCGGAATGCTAACTGCTCAACTTTATGACAGAAATATCAAACCTATCATAGATGATATAAAAAGCGTCAATCTTGGAGCCGTTTACGAAAGCGTTGTCGCTCAAGAATTAAGGTCACACGGATATAAGTTATTTTACTACGACAACAGGAACAAAGGAGAAGTTGATTTTATCATTGATGACTATAACAACACCTGTGTATTGCCTATTGAAGTAAAATCAGGCAGAGACTACAGCATACATAGCGCATTGAACAACCTTATTTCCACTAACGAATATAATGTAAAATCTGCTTTTGTGTTATCCAACGAAAGAGAAGTAAAACAGAAAGACAAGATTTTATATCTTCCTGTTTATTACATTATGTTTATCAACAATATGGAAAGCGAAACAAACTATATTTTTTAAAGCCTCAGAATCTCAGAAATTCAGAATCTCAAAATGGCTATTGACTGTTGAACTCAGACTCAGAACTTATTGACGGATGCAAAATGCTGGTGGTTGACCGACACTTCAGTCCAGAAGTCATTCATGCGAAGAATGTCTGGTATGGAATACGGTTGATTCATACTCAAATCATAGACGGCATGGCAGATACATATATGCCAAAACTTCTCACCAATAGGTTTGCATGGACTTAACCAAGTCTGACCATCATTCAATATATCGACAGTTCCAAGTTCCTCGCTGCTCATATCCGGACGATACTCAGATGGATGACGACTACAATGAATAAATTCTATATTCTCATTACAAAATATTACTTTATAATGACAAAGTGAACTGATTACATCCAAAGTTTCAGCGAATTTAGAGCCATAATAGTCGTCGTTGCTCATCGGAAGCAGCGAATTTTTACCATCCATCACAAATCTGAGAGTTCCCACCACCTCCACATCATCATCGAAATCCGGATTATAAGTAGTTGTTGTCATCTTACGATA
>JAZRNQ010000093.1:0-11263 GCA_045648285.1 Bacteroidales bacterium
GCACCAGCAGCTTTGTCGAAGATATATGTGAAGCCTTTTTCTTTACCAACAGCATTAACAGCATTTTGTACTTTTTCGATAAGTGGAGAAATCAATTCCATTTGTTTGTTTTGTAATGCCATGTCAGCGCTGCTTTGAAATTCTGAGATTCTTGTTTCAAGGTCAACTATTTCTTTTTCCTTTGATTGGCGGATTAAGTTTGACATTGATGCTTGGTTAGCTTGGTAGTCTTGAATTTTGTTTTGGTATTCAGCACCCATAGCTTGTAATTCAGCTTGTAATTCAGCTGCGTATGCTTGAAGATCTTGTTCAACCTTAACTCTTTCTGGCATGATTTCCATGATTGAAGCAGAATCTACGTGACCAACTTTTACTGATTGTGCATTAACGCCACAACTTACACCCATTGTCAATACGACAGCGAATAATAACTTAACTAATTTTCTCATTTTTTTATTTTTTTATTGTTCTTATTTTCTTGCGCAAAGATAATAATTTTAACTATTGTTTATACCAATAATTTTCAACTTTCAGTTTTCAATTTTCAATTGCTTTTCTTTCTATCTTCACGACGTACGGTCTGCATTACGTTTCCGATTTCATCGAGGATTTCGTCGCTGATATCGTTTTTGTCATTGCAATAAAGCATTGTTGTACCAGCAGCTTTATCAAAGACGAAAGCATAATTTTTTGTCAATGCCACTTGATTTATTGCATTATAAACTTTTTCTTGAATTGGCTGGATGAGTTCAGCTCTCTTTGCGAAAAGTTCACCTTCTGGTCCGTAGTATTGCATTCTTAAGTTTTCAGCTTCCTGACGTTTTGCTGTTATAGCTTCTTTTTTCTTTCTCTTTTGGTCTTCAGAAAGAAGCACTGATTCTGCCTGATATTCACGATCCAATTCCTGAGCCTCTTGGAATAAAGCAGTAATCTCTTTTTCCCATTTCTTTGAAAGCTGGTTTATCTCTTCCTGAGCATCAGCATATTCTGGAATATTTTCCAAGATATAATCAGAATCGACGTATGCTATTCTTTGATTTTGCTGAGCATTGACAGTAATTCCTAAAAGGAACAACACTGCAAGTAATAAAAGTGATTTTCTTGTTTTCATATTCTTAACATTTTTATTTATCTATTATACATTATTCATTCTTAATTGTTCACTCTCTATTATGCATTATGAATTATGCATTATGAATTAATCAATAGACCCCCCGATTGAGAAGTGGAACTGGCTCTTGTTAGCGTCTTTCATACCAGGTACATCATCGAAGCCGTAGCCCCAGTCGATACCGAGCATACCGAACATTGGGAGATAGATACGGACGCCGAGACCTGCTGAACGATATACATCGAATGGGTTGAAGTTTTCGATGCCTAACCAGTCGTTACCTGCTTCAACGAAACCGAGTGCATAGATTGTAGCTGTTGGGTTAAGTGAAAGTGGATAACGGAGTTCCATTGTATATTTTGTAAAGATGTTACCGCCTATGTTTTCGTTGTTTGCATAGAATGGTGTAAGCGTTTCATTTCCATAACCACGCATACCAATGATTTCACGGCCGTCGAGGTTATAGTTTGAGAGTCCGTCACCGCCGAGGTAGAATCTTTGGAACGGAGTAACGCCGATAGCGTTGTTGTAGCAACCTAACATTCCGAATCTTACTCTTGTCATGAGAACGAGCTTATCATAGAGTTCGGTATACCATGCGAGTTTGAATTTCCATTTATGGAATTCAACCCAACGATACATATTATCTTCGCGTATAGCCTTGTTTTTATCACCAGGGTAAAGTTCTTCGTAATCAACACCACTTATCAAAGAATATGGAGGAGTCAACTCTAATGACAACACCAATTCCGAACCATAGCGAGGATATATAGGCTGGCTAACAGAGTTACGACCAACACTGATGTTATAACTAATAACATTGAAATATCCAGAGCCTGTACCGAAGTTAAATATCGTTGTATAGTTATCAAGGCCATATCTCATCAAGTTGATTCCGTGATATACAGTAAAGTAGTCATCAGGCCATGTCAAGCGTCTTCCCAAACCGAAGGAAAGACCAGTTGTCTTGAAGCTAGCGAAGTTTTCATTCGACTTTGCATAACCATTAGTATATGTTGAGTGATACAATGATGTTGTGAATGAATTTGGTTTCTTTCCGCCAAGCCATGGCTCAGTGAATGATGCGCCATAGTAGAGATATGTCGTTCCGTAAGTCTGCACTCTGAAAGACAGTTTCTGTCCGTCGCCTCCAGGCAATGGAGTCCATGCTCCTTTTTTAAACATATTCTTGAATGAAAAGTTATTGAGTGTCAAGCCTAAGGTAAGGATGAGTTTGTTGTAGCCCCAACCTGCTGACAATTCAATCTGGTCTGATGATGTTTCTTCAACGATATATTCAATATCTACTGTTCCATCTGTAGGATCAGGCTGTACTGAAGGGTTTAAAGTCTCGGCATTGAAGTAGCCTAATGCTGCCAATTCTCTGGTCGTTCTTATAAGGTCGCTTCTGCTAAACAGCTGACCAGGCTTAGTGTACATCTCACGGATTACCACGTGGTCATTAGTTTTGGTATTACCTTTAACAGATACCTTACCAATCTTTGCCTGATCACCTTCAAAGATTCTGATTTCCATATCGATGGAATCGTTTTCTGCCGTTACTTCAACAGGGTCAACTGTAAAGAACAAATAACCATCATCCATATAGAGAGCACTGATATCGTAGCCACCTTCATTGTATTCCAGGTTAGTTTTAAGCAACTCTTTGTTATACACATCGCCCTTACGAATGCCAAGGACTCTGTTCAGTGTAGCTGTATCATATTTGGTATTACCTACCCAATTGATATCACGGAAATAATATTTATTACCTTCATCAACGTTTATTACGATACCGATGTTTTTATCATCTATTTTATAAATGGAGTCACTTACAATATAAGCATCTCGATAACCACTTTGGTTATATTTTTCGATAATAGCATGTTTATCATCTTCGTATGTCGTTTCCAAATATTTAGAAGCTTTAAAAATACGAGGACGATAATTCTCAAAGAAATAATCTGTGATTCCGGTAAAAGCTTTTTTAGGTTTCAATGTAATAAGGTCGTATACAGCTTGGCATACTGTTGGTCCAAGAGGATCTAGTGGATCGAAATGCCCTTTGACTTTTGTTTCTTTCATAGCCTTAAGCACCTGATTATCTGTCAGTTCTTCATTACCATTAACGATAATCTCAGCGATACGCACTTTAGAACCTTTATCGACATCGAGGATAAGGTCGACATAATTCTCACGTGTTGTATCAGCTTTAGCTTCCACATTGACAAATACGTTATGGAAGCCTTTTTCTGCGTAGTAATCTTCAATTATTCTGGTTGTTTTGGTGTAGGTATGCTCTGTAGCGACATCGCCGCGGGTAAGGTTAATCTTCTTTCTAAGTTCTTCTGCTTCAGATTTCTTAACGCCTTTAAAAGAGAATTTAGATATACGAGGACGTTCTTTAAGGTCTATATTAAGGAATATCTTGCGACCAATCTTTGAAGTACAAGTGATATTAATATCTTCAAACAATCCTTGATCCCAAAGTTTTCTTATAGCATCGGTTATCTTGTCTCCTGGTACTTTTATAGTCTCCCCGACTTGCAATCCCGATATCATCACCAATACTTGTGGGTCCAAGTGTTTAACGCCTGTTACCGTAATACCTGCTATTTCGTAATCTCGTGGCAAGGAATAGTCGATATCCGACATATCGTTACCAACTTGAATCTGTGCCATGACAGCTGTGCTGAATGTCATGACAAACAATAATAAAAGCAATAATTTTGAAGTATATCTATACATGTTACTTTTTTTCTGTTATTTGTTCACTTGTCTTTCCGAAACGACGTTCGCGGCTTTGATAATCGACTATAGATTCGTATAAGTCTTCCTTACCAAAATCAGGCCAGAATTTGTCTGTAAAATAAAATTCAGAATAAGCCAATTGCCATAACAAGAAATTGCTTAATCTTTCCTCACCGCTGGTTCTGACCAACAATTCTGGATCTGGCATATCTTTAGTGTTCAAGAAATTAGAAAAACATTTCTCATCAATTTGTTCAACATCAAGTTCACCAGACTTAACTTTTTCAGCAATTGTCTTAGCGGCCTGCGCAATTTCCCAACGACCTGAATAACTCAAACAAAGTGTCAAGGTCATTCTGTCGTTGTCTTTTGTATCTTCCATAGCCTTCATCAAAGCATTGTAGTTCGACTTTGGAAGTCTTTGCAAATCGCCTATTGCATTAAGTTTTATATTATTATCATTCAGAGTCTTGACTTCTTCTGCTATGGTTTTGGAGAGAAGAGTCATCAAAGCATCTACTTCAATCTTAGAACGATTCCAGTTTTCTGTAGAGAATGCATATAAGGTAAGGTATTTAACGCCAAGTTCAGCACATGCTTCCGAAACAGCACGCACCGCGCCGACACCATTTTGATGTCCGAAGATACGCATCTTACCTTGTTCCTTTGCCCAGCGTCCATTGCCATCCATGATAACTGCAATATGCTGCGGCAATCTATTAAAATCTATTTTATTTTTCAAACTATTCATAAACACTTATCGAGTTGTAATGCCTGAATTACAATTTGCTTTCTTAGGTAAATTAAAGCTATATACTATAGACACCTCCAATGCTCCGACCCAATCATTATCATACGCAAAATCGAAATCACCAGATACATCTATCTTATTATCAACATCATCTGCGAATGTCTTATTCATTCTCCATTCCAAGGACACACCTAAGCCTTTAGCGATGCTATATTTCACACCAGCTCCAAAAGGAACAGTCATAGAAAAATGAGCTTCGTTATTGTCACTTGCATAATTAAAAGCAGACAATCCTGCAAAGATATATGGTGTAACATAGTTGCTATTGCTTCCTGTCCAATAGTTAAAGAAATTAAACTCCGCTAATAAAGCAAAATCATTAACTCTATTGTGAATAGGGAATTTATACTTGTCTTTATCAGCATATTCTGGAATCTGATTTAAAATCTCTTGCGTTGGCTGCACTTGAAGATTATAGTGAGAATATTGCAATCTGAACGCCCAACGTAAGTTTTGGTAATATCTTACCAATCCGCCAAATGAAGGTTTAACATTCGAAAAATGCTTATCTGGATTCAAATCTCCAACATAATAAGGGATGCTTGCAGTAGCTCCAACCTCAATCATTTGAGATTTAAGATTCTTTGGCATCACCAATGATATCACCAAAAGAAAAAACACTGCCAAAACCTTATTATTTTTCATCGATTTCTTTACCTTCATTACTGATTTTCAAACATTACACAAAATGCACGCGAAACGACAAATTTACAATTAATTGTTAAATAATTTATACTTATTTAAAAATTAATTTCTTAAGTCGTTACCCCACATAAGTTTCTTTCTTATAGTCTCAAAAAAGTTTTTGTTCGGCATCTTTATCATATTAAAACAGAAGTCAGTCTTCTCCACTTCTATCTCCAATGATTTATCAACCAACATTATACGTGAATCTAAACCTAAAGCGAAGCTGTCACATCTTCCTTCCACCTTTATTTTCACCTTACTTTTGTTTGGAATAACGACAGGACGTACGCTTAAATTGTGTGCAGCTATAGGTGTTATTAAAAAACTATCTGCATTAGGTGTCATGATTGGTCCGCCAACGCTCATCGAATATGCAGTAGAGCCAGTAGGTGTAGCTAAGATAATACCATCAGCCCAATATGTATTCAACAGCATATCATCGATAAAGACATTCACAACTATCAGAGAACCATTATCTTTACGGCAGACACTAATTTCATTCAAAGCATAATTAATGCCATTGAAAATATTATTTTTATCGTTAATTTTTATTAACGAACGTTGTTCTATCTCATAATTTCCATCGATAATATTTTTCACAGCTTCGATAGTTTCTTTTGGAGAAACGCTGGAAAGAAAGCCTAGATTTCCAGTATTGATACCACACACCGGAATTCCACTATCGCGAATTATAGGCACCGAATCCAAGATTGTACCATCACCGCCAAAAGAAAACAAGACATCTGCCTTTCCTTTTATATCATCTGTCTTTTGCAAAACAGAATAATTAATATCATCGTCGAAACAATGTTTTATATCAGACAAAAACGATTCATACACAATTATTTCCACACCCGATTCTTGCAAGAGACGAAGCATGTCACGCATCAAATAATCGTAATCTTTTCCAAAAGCCTTTCCGTATAAAACAACTTTCATGTCTTTAATTTTTAAATTAACAAATCATATCGGTGCCACAAAATGTATAAACAAACCAGTCTCTCCCATGTCATTTACTCCATATTCAAGTCGCAACACCTTGTCGTAATATGTCACAAAATCCAATCCTATTCCTGTTCCGAAAATAAATTTATTATCTAAAAAAGAGGTCGGATTTTCCGGCATTTTCCACGAATATGCACAATCGAAAAACACATTGGCATACAAGGCAAAATGTATCTTACCAAACCTTTCGTTCTTGATAAATGGAATATATCTCGTAACTGGATTTAATATAGCATATTTTAAGTTATTCTTTATCAAAGCGAAATTCATAGCATCAACGACATACAACTCATAAGTCCTGACATAATCGTTTTTATATCCCAAGCCTTGATTTAAAAAATATGGAACATCTTGATTTGCCGACATTTTCATCGTAAGATTCGAAGCCCAATACCAACGGCCTTTTATCGGCTGATACCAGTCAGTAGTAATCTTTCCATAAAAAACATCAGGACTTGTTTCAAAAGCTCCAAAGCCAATCTTTTCCATCAAGAATTCAAAATAATGTCCGTCGAGAGGATAATTCTGCTCGTCACGAAAATCGTTTTTATATGTAAGCAACAATGAAAAATATTGAAAACGAGTGCCTTTTATATTAGAAAAGTCCTCATTCAAAGATGACAATCTTTCATGAAAAAGAGCATTGTTGTAACTAAAATTCAAAAACAATTTATTACGATGGTTAAAACGTAAATAAGGCTCAACGAATGCAAAAGCAGACTGTTTCGCGAACTCATCATCGCCATTAAAATATACAATCTTATTATTTTCCGTTGTATATGCAACCTCTTTATCTCTCTTATATCCACCGCCAAATTTCAATCCAAGATACTGTTTGCCAATAAAATAAGGAATATCATATAACAAACTATAATTCTGATTGTAACCAGAGATGAAGGTAAAGTCGAGATTATGTTTCTGTCCCAGGAAGTTATGATACTGTATCTCGACACCATAACTAAAACGTCTGATGTTGTCAGCTTCATACCAGGCATTGAGATTTCTATCGGAATATGAAATATAAGGGAACACCCAAAGATACCACCTTTCGACAACATCGATATAAAGAACCAATGCGTTATCTTTAGAATCATCCTTTTGTAAATCAAAAGTCACGAAATTAAACAAAGTGGTATTCTGAACATTTTCATAGCTAAGACGCATTTCTTCTTCCCACCTCTGCTTTGGGATTGTATCACCAATTTTAAACGTCAGCTCTCTAAAAATAATATCATCTTTTGTAACATCATTTCCATTTATGACAATATCCGAAACGACCACATACGAAGCCGTATCTTGTTGAGCATAAAGCCCTAAAGAAAATATTATCAGAAATAATGACAAAAGCTGTTTCATAAATTATCTTCCATCATATTACAATAGTCATTGTAACGCCAATCTGCTATGATATTTTGATTTACAGCCTCTTTTATAGCACAATGTGGTTCGTGCATATGAGTACAATTCGAGAACTTACATTCATGCATAAGATTACGCATTTCTGGAAAACGCTGTGCAAGAGTCTCTTTCTCCATATCATACAATCCGAATTCTTTAATTCCAGGAGAGTCAATGATATAACCTCCGAAAGCGAGTGGAAACATCTGAGAGAAAGTGGTGGTGTGCTTACCTTTTTCATGGACTTCAGAAATGTCGCCGACTCTGACATTGAGATTTTCATCAAGACGATTTATGAGAGCCGACTTGCCGACGCCCGAGTGACCTGAGAAAAGATTAACCTTATCTTTCATTATCTCCTTCAGTTCATCACATTGGAAACCCGTCTTTGCAGAAACCATAAATGCATGGTAACCTATATTTTCAAAGGTAGAGATAAGTTCTTTAGCATAAGCTAATTGCTCATCATCATACAAGTCACATTTATTAAAGACAATCGTTGTGGGAATATGATAAGCCTCTGCTGTAACCAAGAATCTATCCATGAAACCTGTCGACGTTCTTGGATGAGCTATTGTAGCCACCAAAATTGCCTGGTCGATATTCGAAGCTATGATATGAGAAGCTTTTGAAAGGTTCACCGACTTTCTCACTATCACGTTATAACGTGGCAAGATTTTGTTAATCACGCAGGTATCCTTATTATTTTCTTTTTCAAAAATAACTTTGTCACCGACTGCTACTGGGTTTGTTGTTCTAATACCATCGAGACGAATCTTGCCTCTGAGACGACAAAGCACCACTTCGCCATTCTCATTTCTTACTTCATACCAACTTCCTGTTGACTTAATAACGATACCTTCTTGCATTTATGCTTATTTTGTTGCAAATGTAAGAATTTTTATTTTATAATCTTATTATAATCACAACTTTTGATAACGTTTTCCAGGCAAGGCCGTCAGCACCCCATCGAACTCCAACGACAGCAAAATAGAAGCTATTTTCGTTGGTGAAAGCATTGTCTCCGTGATGATTTTATCAAGATAAACGACATCGCTCTCTTCAAACAAGCTCATCACCACTTTTTCTTCATCGCTGAATTCTCTAAACAGACGCATTTGTTTTGCCACCACCTTCTTACTCTCATCCCAGCGCATTATAGAACGCAAGTCATTGGTATCTAATAAAATGTTAGCTTTATTATCTTTAATTATTTTATTACATCCTGCGCTATAAGCATCACCGATACGTCCTGGAACGGCGAACACCTCCCTATCGTAAGTGTTGGCAATTTCCGCCGTGATAAGTGCACCTCCCTTAGACGCACTCTCCACAACGATAAGACAATCAATCATGCCGGCGACGATTCTGTTTCTCTTCGGAAAATTCTCCCTATCAGGTTCTGCACCGCTAATCTGCTCCGTCAAAAGACAGCCGCCACATTCAAGCATCTTCTTCGCAAGATTCTTATTCGCAGGAGGATAGATTGTATGCAAGCCATGCGCCAACACAGCTGCTGTCTTCAAGCCATTCTTCACCGATGCACTATGCGCACAAGTATCGACACCGTATGCCAAACCACTGACAACCAAAACATCATCATCAACCAATTCCGATATAATTTTGTCCGTCATAATCTTGCCATAATCAGTCACATTGCGAGTGCCAACAACACCTATAATCTTGTCCACATTCAAATCAGTGTAGCCTTTGCAATATAAAACCATCGGACTGTCATAGCAATGCTGTAGCCGCTTAGGATAATCGGAATTGAGATAATATAAAATCTTAATTCCATATTTATCAGCAAAATCCAATTCTCTCTCCGCACGCGATAAAACATCCTGCGACATGATACTATCAATAGTCTTCTCCCCTATCCCTGGTATTTTTGAAAGAGTTTTCTTCTTCTCGCAAAACACAGCCTCTGCCCCGCCACAATAAGCCACCAACTTCTTTCCATTCACATCACCGATTCCAGGTACCAACGTCAACGCAACTTCATATAAAAACCTACCATTCATTTTGCAAATATAAACATTTTATTTTATTGATTTACAATAATTTATGTTAATTTTTATTAACAATATTTGTTAAAAAATGATAAAACTATGTAGTCGTAGCCGCTATGCGTTAGGGATTAAAGTAGAGACGTAATATTTTACGTCTCTACATTGCGGAAAGCCCGACGGCGATAGCCGGAACGCCCAAGGACAATTCACAATTCACAATTCATAATGCATAATTGAAAATTTGTAGAGACGTTTCAACAATACCTATGAAATAAAAAATAAATTGTTGATGTGTCTGATAAATTGAAAGTTCTTAGTTCAAAAAAGTCTGTTGCCCGCTGACCGTCATCTGTTGACTTTTTTTATCTTTGCAAAAAATCAAGGAGTTGAAAAAGAACGTATTGATATGTCCGTTGAACTGGGGTTTAGGCCATGCCACCCGATGCGTCCCGATAATCAGAGGATTACTGAAATCGGGCGACAATGTTATCATTGCAGCCGACAAAGCTCCTTTAGCATTCCTTAAGAAAGAATTTCCCAATATAGAATTCATACAACTTCCTGGTTTTGAGCCTTTATATAGCAAAGGTAACTCTCAGGTATTCCAACTTTTAAAGTCAATTCCCAATGCCTTGATGAATTTCAGAAAAGAACATCAAGCCATTGAAAAAATCGTTGATGATTACAAGATAGACCTCATCATTTCCGACAACAGATTCGGATGCTGGAGCAAGAAAGTACATTCTATATATATAACACATCAACTTAACATTCAGGTTCCCAAATTTTTCAAGTGGACCTCTCCTATTATAAATCAATTACATAAATATTATATCAAAAAATACGACGAACTCTGGATTCCTGATGTCGAAAACGAACCATCTTTATCTGGAGCCTTATCACATCCAGCAAACATTAAAATAAAAACGAAGTATATTGGATTTTTAAGTCGCTTTTCATCCGAACTGAAAGGTGAAATAAAATCCATAGAATACCTTGTAATTTTATCAGGTCCTGAACCACAACGCTCTATTTTTGAAGACATTATCATCAAGCAAGCGAACGACATTCAAGGAAATATCGTCATTTTAAGAGCAAAGCCAGAGGAAGAACAAATTCCAGCCAACGCTCCTCAAAACATCATCTTCTTCAATCACGTCGATGACGAGACATTCGTTAAAATCGTTGCACGCTCAAAAAATATAATATGTCGGGGCGGCTATTCTTCACTGATGGATTTGATAGCACTCAACAGAAACGCATATCTCGTTCCAACACCAGGACAAACAGAACAAGAATATTTAGCAAAATACCTTACTGACAAAGGATTGTTCAACTACTGCAAACAAAAAGACTTCAACTTAAAAAACGTTAACATTCCTGACATTCAAGTTAATTCACAATTCATAATGCATAATTCATAATTTTTTCTTAATTATTAAAAACTAATTCCTAAATAGAAAGTCGCACGTCCGTGCGACTCTACGC
>JAZRNQ010000094.1:0-18897 GCA_045648285.1 Bacteroidales bacterium
GGCAATGCCAAACATCTTGATAATTTCCATATCATAACATCTGAAATTCCTAAACTGAAAAATTCTATAACAAACCTCTGTGACGAAGACTTCAACACTAAGACATTGAACGACATCATCGCTCTGCTCCAGAAAAAAGAAAAAAACATAGAAGCTATCAGCGAACAGCTTAACACTTTCAACCCCTTTCTGGAAATATATTCTATCATCAACAACTACCAGCATATACAAAACAACACAACGGTCAGCAAGACCATACAAGATACCATAATCTATAAATCTGAAAAGAAAAATTTCTTCAAACGTCTCAGCGAGGTATTCAATCCAGACAACTCATTAGACAGCATCGTACTGCTATCTCAAACCACAATCGACACCATATCCATAAACGACGACGCTACAGAACTTCTGCTGAATGAATTACAAATCACCACAGAAAAAGGCAGAAAAAATTACATCAAGCAGATTGAAACCTTCGAAAGAAAATATAACAACCTGACTCTAGCCGATCAGGAAATAACAAAAGAAATATCAGATTTGTTAATAAATCTTCACAAATACACCTTAAACTCTGTCATCAAAGAAATACAGAAAAGCGAGATTATCATCAACAGAAATATCAACGTCTCTATACTCACCGCCGGAATTGCATTACTGACAATCTTGATATTTATCTTCTTTATTTTCTATGACATAAAGAAAGTCATCATCGCTCGCAAAGCTACAGAAGAAGCAAAGAAACGCACAGAAGAAATAATGGAAAGTCGTCATAAACTGCTGCTTTCCGTATCTCACGACATCAAGTCTCCCCTATCTTCTATCTTGGGTTATCTCGAACTGATGGGAATGGATTCGCACGACAAAGAAGAAATACGCAAAATCACTTCAATGAAGAACTCTGCCGACCACATTCTTTCTTTGTTAACAAATCTTTTGAATTTCTCAAAATTAGATCAAGGAAAGGAAAGCATCATAACTTCAGAATTCAATATCAGTAAATTATGCGACGAACTCAGCGAGATGTTCAGTCCTCTCGCTAAAAACAAACAGCTTACTTTCGTTTATAAAAAAGATATTGAAGACAATGTCTTTGTTAAGTCTGATGCCTTAAAGATAAAACAGATTCTTAGCAATATCTTGTCCAATGCCATTAAATACACCATCGAAGGCAATGTGCATTTCATCGTAAGCCATGACGAAAACAACATGATTTTCAATATTTCTGACGAAGGCATCGGCATTCCTCAAGATAAACTGAACGAAATCTTCAAACCGTTCTCACGCATCGACAATAACGAAAGTCTCATCGAAGGCAATGGTTTCGGTCTTTTCGTTGTGAAAGGTCTCATCGACTTGTTGAGCGGAGAGATTAACGTAAGCTCCGAACTTGGCAAAGGTTCTAGCTTCACAATAAGAATACCTGTCGAATTCGTCAATGAAAAAGAAGACCCAGAAGAAACACTTGATATTCATAAGATACAATCTAAACTCAATTTGAATATCTTAGTCATCGACGACGACAAGACACTACTTAGCGTCATAGAGTCAATGTTAAAGAAACTTAACATAAATTGCGACAAATGCCAATCCTCCTTAGAATTCGACAAGGCCTTGAATAATCTTGACGATTACGACATGATTCTTACCGACAGAGAGATGGGCGCATTCAGCGGACTCGATGTGTTAAAAAAAGTCAAGGAAACAAATAAAGATAAAAAGGTCGTCTTGATGACAGCACGTTCTGAATACAACAAAGACATCGCAATTGAAAAAGGTTTCGACGACTATCTCAGAAAACCTTTTTCAATCAAAGAGTTAGCTGCTTTGTCAAATCATGAAATCAAAATAGAAAACGACAACGAACAAAAAAGCATGTTCTTCGACGACTTCCCTGAGCTATGTTCTATGTTCGACAATGACGAGGCTTCTATAACAAATATCTTGAACATATTCGTTGAGACCACATCTAATAATTTAGTGACATTCAACGAAATCATCAGCAACGGCAACTTCAGCGATGCCGTAAACTTATGCCATAAGATGTGTCCTATGTTTGTCCAGCTGAATCAGAAAGAAGCAGCTGATTTTCTGTATAAGATGGACAAATTAAGAGGAAAAGACGAAAGCTCCTTCCCTGAATGGAAAGAAGCATCAATAGAATTCATGAATACTGTCGATGAATTTATTTCCTATCTAAGCGAGAAATATGATATAGAATAATCATAATTCTATACCATATAAATGCATCTTATTATACAATGTCTTTCTGTCGATTTGCAGAAGTTTTGCAGCTACAGTCTTGTTGCCGCGAGCCTGATTCAACGCAGCAATGATTTGTTCCTTCTCATTAGCTTTATTGTTCAAACTCAAATCACGGTTCTCGGTTTCAGGATGTTCTGTTTTTACGCCCATCTGACTTTTATTATCTTTTGGAAAATCAGGGAGGTTTTCTTTTCTCAATACATTATCTTTTGTAAACAATACCGAACGACGAATCACATTACGTAACTCGCGAAGGTTTCCGTTCCAAGTCTGTTGCTTCAAGATATCAAGAGCGTCATCAGAAATAGCGTCTACATCTTTACCCAATTCTTCGTTAGCCTGACTTATAAAATGATAGCAGAACTCTTCAAGGTCTTCTATTCTTTCACGAAGTGGCGGCACGTTAACAGAAAACTCATTGATACGATGATACAAGTCCTGACGGAACCTGCCCTCTTCTATCGCTTTTTCTAAATCTTCGTTGGTAGCAGCTATTATTCTCACATCTACTTTAATATCAGACGCCGAACCCACAGGACGCACTTTCTGTTCCTGCAAAGCTCTGAGGAGCTGCTTCTGTACCTCGTATGAAAGATTGCCTACTTCATCGAGAAAAACTGTTCCACCGTTAGCTTCAACGAAGACACCAATCTTGTCGGATATTGCAGAAGTGAAAGAACCTTTTTTATGACCAAAGAGCTCTGAAGGAGCCAGTTCCATGGAGAGACTGCCACAGTCGACAGCTACAAAAGGCTCTGATTTTCTGTTACTATTCTCGTGAATCATACGAGCGATATATTCTTTTCCTGTACCGCTCTCGCCTAGAATGAGTACAGACATCTTCGTAGGCGCAACTAAATCTATATGGGAATAAAGACGCTGCATCACAGAGCTGCTGCCTTTTACTACCTTATTTGTAGTTTGTTTCTGTTTGTTTTTTGGTTTGTTGTCTTCCACTTTGAGATTAGCTTCGACAGGTGTCGACAATGCCATCTCAATCTTCTGCTGAAGTATTGTAGGATTTATCGGTTTCTGCAGATAATCTGAAGCACCTAGTTTCATTGCCAGCACAGCGGTCTGCACATCAGAATAACTCGTCATTATAATTAAAGGAGTCATGATGTTATTTTCTCTCAACCAGGTAAGGAAAATAATGCCGTCGCCATCAGGAAGTCTTAAATCACTCAGGATTAAATCGAATGTTTTATCAGCAAACTCCGACTTGGCCTGTTCCACTTTAGAAACCCATGTCGTCTCCCAAGAATTCTTGGTAAACCAAGTCTTGAGCATGGTTCCGAAAGTAACGTCGTCTTCAAGTATTAAAATTCTCTTTTTCATTATCTGCAAATACTTATCGCAAATTTAGTGAATATTTCGAAGCGAAAAGAAGTAATTGCAATAAAAAAAGAAAGTCCGATATCTGGCGATACCGGACCTTTCCATAATATTGAAAACGAGCAGAAAAATTATTTGGTAACAACGACCAAATATTTTGTTACACTCCAGAATAATTCTGGATTTGAAATTTGTAACACTGATTGATTATCTTTTACAACGATTGTATAAGATTCTGTTGGGTGAGCTGATAAAACTTTAGCTTTCTTTGTAGCGAAAACGATTTCTGAGAGTTCGCGTTTGTCAGCTTGTGTGAAAGCGTTAGCTGGAACTTCTTGTCTCAAGATATATTTTGAAGTCAAGATGCCGTTAGCTTTTAATTCTTTCTTTGTTGCGCCAACGTAGTAAACTGTGTTCATAGCTACGATTTGGTCAGCGATGATACGGCTTTGTTCGTCTTTTTCAGCTGTAACTTTTGTAAGATCTTCGTTTAAGTTAGAAACTTGTGTGTTCAAACCAGCGATTTCTTGATCTTTTTGAGCGATTTGTTCTTGCATAGCAACGATTGTAGCTTCTTTTTCTTCTAATTGAGCTTGTAATTTCTTGATTGTGCTACGAAGTTGTGATCTATCTCTGTTTGATTTTTCGATAACATTTGACAATGAATCTAATCTAGCGCGATTGATTGCCATGCTTTCTTTAATTTGAATCAATTCTGAGTTGAGTTGGTCTCTTTGTGTGTTGTTTTCAGCTTTGATTAACATCAAACCTTCTGCGTCGCGAATTGCACTAAGATTATTTTCAACATCACTGATAATGCCGAGAGCTGCATTATATTCTTTTTCGATGTTTTGGTTTTCAACAACAACAGCTTCTTTTTCAGCTAATAATTGTTGGTACTTCTTTGATTTCTCTACGCATGAGCTTAACATGAAAGCTACTAATGCTACTGACAAAATTGTTAAAGTTTTTTTCATTATTTTAAGTTTTAATTAAGTTAGTGTTCAATTCAATATTATTTAATCTAATTTCATACCAATTAGGGACAATTGACTTTAATATTTCAATTTATTGATAATCACATTAGAGTTTGCAAATTTAATAAATATTTTTCAAATATGCAACGTAGAAATATGTAGAATTTTTCCACACCGTTCTACAATATGTAGCTCCGATATTTTCCACATTTTTGCACACCGACAAAGATGCATTTTTATTATTTTTGTAGAAAAGAATTACACATGAACAAATCTATTTTAAAACTAGCAATACCTAACATTATCAGCAATATAACCATACCGCTACTAGGATTGGTAGATATGATTCTAATGGGTCACCTCGACTCTGCCATCTACATTGGAGCCATTGCTTTAGGCGGTACAATCTTCAGCGTGCTATATTCTTTCTTCAGTTTTCTGCGAGCTGGAACAACAGGTTTCACCGCACAGTCGTATGGAAACAACGACAAAACGGAAACGATATACTCACTCTATCGTTCCATCTGCATCGGCATCCCTATTATAATATTGATACTTGCACTGCAAGTCCCGATAGCGAAAATAAGTAGCCTCCTCCTCGATGGTAGCAACGAAGTCAAACAACTTGCAACAACTTATTTCTATGTCAGAATATGGGCAGCTCCCGCAAATATCTTGCTGTATTGTCTAAACGGTTGGTTCGTGGGAATGCAGAACACCAAAATACCGATGTTCATCGCGATATTAATTAATGTGATGAACATAGTCTTCAGCTTCATCCTGGTAATATTATTCGAGCAGAATGTCAAAGGTGTCGCATTGGGAACAGTAATCGCACAATACAGCGGACTCACCTTGGCGATTATTCTGTTAATAAAAAATTACAGTTCTTATTTCATTAAGATAAATTCTAAAATTCTATTCGACATAGAGAAAATGAAACGCTTCTTTAAAGTCAACCGCGACTTGATGATACGCAGTTTCCTCTTAATCATAAGCATCGCATTCTTTACCAACCAATCAGCGAAGCTCGGCAATAACATATTAGCCATCAATATGATTTTGCTGCAGTCATTCTATATCTTCTCCTATTTCACCGACGGCTTCGCTTACGCAGGAGAGGCTCTGGTTGGTAAGTTCGTAGGTTCTAAAGACAAAGAAAACCTTCAGAAAGTCATCAGACTACTTCTAATCTGGGGATTTTCCATAAGCATACCGTTCTCAATACTTTACGCGATATCTCCAAGTTCGTTTGTCAAAATTATTTCCGACAACGCAGAAATACTCACAGCGATACAACCTTATTACATATATATGGTCATCATCCCATTGATAACATTCGCAGCATTTATATGGGACGGCATATATATCGGAGCCACTGCTTCTAAAGCGATAAGAAACACAATGATAATATCGACGATTTTCGTCTTCATACCTTCATGGTACCTACTGATGCCACGCTTCGGCAACCACGGATTATGGATTGCATTTCTGTTATTCATGATAGCACGTGGCGTAAGCATGACATTCATGTACAAGAAAAACATCATCAACAATTGTTAAAAAAAATTAAGATGCACATACTTTCTAAATCTACATATATAAAAGGTGAGCAATGCCCCAAGGCGCTTTACATGTACAAGAAACATCCGTATCTGCGCGACAAGTTGAGCATTGAACAAAGAGCGAAGTTCAAAAGAGGTACCGATGTAGGTGTTCTTGCAAGGACATATTTTTCTGGTGGCATCAACATGACGCCATCGAATCCAAACCTCTTCGGAAAGATGTTCGAACAGACTATGCAGAACCTCAACGACCCGAATGTCAATGTTATGTATGAGGCGATATTTATATATAACGACACTCTCATCATGCTTGATATTCTTGTCCGCGACGGAGACAAATGGCGCGCTATAGAAGTGAAAAGCTCTCTTTCATTGAGCGACACTTACTACAAAGACGCTGCTCTTCAATACTATGTCTTGAACGGATGCAAAGTCCCTATCAGCGATATGCAGCTTATGTATATCAACGAAAATTATATCAAAAACGGTGACATCGACATCAACGAGCTTTTCGTATTTAAATCTGTTAAAGAATATGCGGAACAGCAACTAGACATCATCGACAAGAAAGTCAATGAGTTTAAAGATGTAGTAAGCCTCAGCAATGCACCTCGTATCAACATCGGAACTCAATGTTTTACTCCATACAAATGCGAGTTCGTGGGTCATTGCTGGAAAAAGGTCGAGAAAGACAGCTTCCTACACACCAATGCATATAAAAACGAAGACTTATTTTCATTATACAACAGCGGCGTTCAAGACAACAGAAGCTTCAAGAAATTATTGGATCCATTCTCTTTAGAAACGAGCCAAGTCGATGCATTAGAACAAGATACATTTTACGTCAATTATAAGAAATTCTACGATTTAATCGGAAAGAGAACAGAATCGCTAGCATTCCTTAACTTGTTATTCTACCGACCTGCAGTACCTATTTTGGACGGACATAAACCTTATCAGGAAATAATCCTAGCCTTTTCTATCTTATCGAATGAAACTGGCGAGACAATAGAATGGAACTGCCTCGACGATTATTCCAAGATGGAAGAAGGATTGAAAATATTGACTGAAGAACTGAAACGATATGAGAAAGTTGTTTACTTCTCAGCTCAGAACATTAACCTGATGATGCAGCGATACCACATCCTAGAATCAAAAGATGTTATGTTTAAAATCATAAACTTAAAAGACGTCTTGAAAAACTCTGACTTCTTCAACAGCAGGACAAAATACGACTTCTCGTTAAAGACAATCTACGAAGGTTTGTTCCCTGCCGAAAAAATGTTCGAGCATAGCAGGATAATACTTAACGCTACAAGTGACAATGAATTAGAAAGAATTTTAGTCGGTCAAGACATGGAAGATGAGAATAAATATCTTCAAAAAACATATAAATTCTTACTAAAATAAATTTATCAACATTTATTCAACATGCTATTTTTTGTTGTAATTTTGAAGCATGAATAACGACAATACAAATTATACAAAAGCTGCATTCAACAGGACAAAAGCAGCCAATATTCCAAGTGAGATTTTAGCTAATCAAGGCAGAGTCCCTCCTCAAGCCATTGATTTGGAAGAAGTAGTTTTAGGTGCGATGATGCTCGAGAAAGGAGCTGTCAATGCTGTCATCGACATGCTAACACCTGACGTCTTCTACAAAGAATCACACAAATTGATTTTCACAGCGATAAAAGACTTATTCGGAAAATCAGAACCTATCGATATCCTCACCGTCACCAACCAGTTGAAAAGTTCTGGCAACTTAGAAGTCGTTGGTGGACCTTATTATATCTCACAATTGACAAACCGCGTCGTGAGTTCTGCTAACATTGAATATCACGCACGTATTATTTTACAGAAATATATCCAGCGTCAGCTCATCGTGATTTCATCAGAAATCATCAAAGACGCTTATGAAGATACAACCGACATTTTCGACTTGCTCGACAGAGCCGAGAACAAGTTATTCCAAATCAGTGAGAATAACTTAAAGAAGAACCACGACCAAATGCCTGACTTGGTCAGCATGGCGATTTCCGACATCGAAAAAGCTCGTAACAATGGCGAGACTTTAAGAGGCGTTCCTTCTGGTTATACCGAGTTAGACCGCATCACACAAGGCTGGCAGAAATCTGACCTTATCATCTTGGCAGCTCGTCCTAGTATGGGTAAGACAGCTTTCGCTCTTAACCTAGCACGTAACGCAGCTGTCGACTTCAACAAGCCAATCGCGTTCTTCTCATTGGAAATGTCGTCTGTTCAGTTGGTTACACGTCTTATCTCCACAGAGACAATGTTGACTGCCGACAAGTTAAGAACTGGTCACTTAGCAGAATACGAGTGGCAGCAGCTCAACACCATGGTCTCCCCTCTCGTCAATGCTAAGATTTTCATCGATGACACCGCTCAGCTTTCAATCTTCGACTTGAGAGCAAAATGTCGTCGTCTGAAACAACAGCATGACATCCAGATGATTTTCATTGACTATCTCCAATTGATGACAGCCAAAGGCGACAAGAACGGAACACGTGAACAAGAAATCAGTACTATCAGCCGTTCTTTGAAGAGTCTTGCGAAAGAGCTTAACGTCCCTGTCTTGGCACTTTCACAGTTGAGCCGTAGCGTTGAGACACGTCCAGGTTCCAAGAAACCTATCCTTTCCGACTTGCGTGAATCTGGTGCTATCGAACAAGATGCCGACATGGTATTGTTCATCTATCGTCCAGAATATTATGGACTCACCGAAGACGAAGGCGGTGAATCAGCAAAAGGTAAAGCCGTCATCAGCATCGCAAAACACCGTAATGGTAAGTTAGGCGACGTAACATTGAAATTCGTCGGACAGTATGCTAAATTTGAAGATATTGTCGAGACATACGGTGGCAGCGTAGGCGGTGATGGTAACGGAAATGGCAGTTTGATGCCGAACAACAACTTTGAACAATTTACAACAAAAGTCGTCTCTTCCCGAATGAATGATGATTTCCTAGGTGCATAAAAGAAAAAGGTGTGACATGAAAATCACACCTTTTCTATTTATGTAAGAAAATAAAAAATTATTCAGCGTAGATTCTTGTTCCGCCGTTTTCGTCTGACAATGTTGTAGCGTCAGTGATGACAGCTTCTTTACCTGTAGCTTCGACGAACTTGATAGCTGCACGCATTTTTGGAGCCATGCTACCTTCTGTGAACTGACCGTCAGCGAGGTGTTTCTTAGCTTCTGAGAGAGAGATTCTACCCAATGCTTGTTGGTTTTCTTTCTTGAAGTTGATATAAGCTTGAGGAACGTCTGTCAAGATATAGAACTCGTCAGCGCCTGTTTGGATAGCTGCCAATGATGAAGCGAGGTCTTTGTCGATAACAGCTTCAACGCCAACAACGCTTCCGTCTTTTTCAACGACAGGGATACCACCGCCACCAACGGTAACAACGATATGACCTGCGTCTGTCAATGACTTAACGATTTCAATATTATTGATTTTTATTGGCTGAGGTGAAGCAACGACTTTTCTCCAGCCGCGACCTCTTGGGTCTTCATGATATATAGAACCAGTCTGTGCTGCGAAAGCTTCAGCTTCTTCTTGTGTATAGTAAGGACCAACAGGTTTAGTAGGATTTTTGAACATTGGGTCGTCTTTATCTACAACGACTTGTGTTATCAAAGTAACGACATTTCTGTCGATTTTTTCTTGAGCCAATACTTTTTTGAAACCTAATTCAACGAGATAACCTATAGAGCCTTGTGTTTCAGAGACACAGAAATCCATTGGCATTGCTGGTAAATCGAAAGTCTTCAAACCAGCTTCATGTTGTAACATCACGTTACCTACTTGTGGTCCATTGCCGTGACCAATTATCAAACGATTACCTCTTTTCAAAATATCAGTCAAAGCTTGACATGTTTCTGTCACGTTAGCTATTTGTTCCTGATAAGTACCTTTTTGGTTGCTTCTTAACAATGCATTACCGCCAAGAGCGACAACAACTAATTTACTCATTTTATTATTTTATGTTTATTTGATTATTATTTCTTGATATAACTGACAGCGTATTTGCCTTGAGAAAGTGTCAACTCTGTCTTTGTAAGCTTCTCTATCTTCATGGTATCAGAGAACGCTCTTTTAATCATTCCGGTGTAGTCACCTTTTAATATTAATAAGTCACCGTTTTTTTCCCATTTGTCGAAGGTAACATAACCCATATTCAATGAACTTGCAGAACCATCTTTATTAAGTGTAAAGCCTTGTTCTTCAGAACCACCCGTTACCTCAACCCATGTTCCTACAGGTGATGGAGTGCACGACATCATTCCTAATGTCAATAATACTATTGCGAAACCAAATATCTTTTTCATAATTAAAAAAATTCTTTCACAAAAATACAAAATTTAGTCTTCGTCAAGACTAAATATTTTGCAATAAATTCAACATAAATACTTAAAAATCCAGATAGTAATCTTTCAGGAATTCTTTATATTCTTCGGTATAAGAATAATCCTTGTTTCTTATCGTAAGGTACTCTATCTCAACTTCATCTACCTTATCAAAAACGAATTGCATATTGACTCTGTTAGCGTCTTTTCCTTCTATTGGAATTATATGCATTTCTTTTTGAAGATAGAATCCGAGTTGCTCCGCTTCTTTTATAAACAATCGTGACTCATAGAACGGCAGCACCAATGCAAAACGAGAATTCTCTTTCATCATCTTCTTTGCCGACAGCAGCAAGTCTCTAAAACTCAATGTCGACACATGACGTGCCATCACTTTTTTCTCTTTGATAGGCTTGACATCGCTAGCATAGAACGGCGGATTTGAGACTATCAAATCATATTTCTTATTTATCTCGTCAGCATAAATCCTTACGTCGCTGTTGATGACGTTCAACTTTTCATTCCAAGCAGATATGGAGAAATTCAGCTTTGCTTCTTCATAAGAATCAGCATCAAGCTCAACAGCATCGACAGAGCCAGCTTCTTTCTGAGACAGAATCATCGGGATGATGCCACTTCCCGTTCCTATATCCAAGACATCATCAGACGATGACACACCGACCCACTGTGCAAAAAGAACAGCGTCAGTTCCTACTCGCATAGTCGAACGATGATGAAACATCCCGAACTTCTTGAAGAAAAAAGGACGACAATCCATAAATCAATTTTCCAGATACATATCAATCAAACCATTAGGAGCCTTGATAAGAATCTTCTTGGCGTCTCTATCCACGTCTTTGATGATGTCGTCATGAATAGGAATCAAGACTTCTTTTCCGTTGATAAGAATCTGTATCAACGACTGTGTAGGATATTCAATGATTTCCTGGACCTTGCCTAGTTCTCCTTTTTCCTCATCGATAACGAGGAAATCAACTACTTCATGAGAATAGAAATCGTTGCCTTCTTTTTCAGGAAGCAAGTCAAGAGGAAGATATACAGCTGTTCCTACAAGTTGTGAAGCGGCTTCTAAGGTCTTCAGATCCTGGAACAAAATGAAAGATTTATTTGAATGGTAAGCTATGTCTTCAATAAAAAATGGTATCAGTTTCTCGTTTATATCGAGCAGAAAATAATTCAACTCTTCAATATCATCAAACTGCTCGTTATCTATACGTAAAGTCACCTCGCCTTTTAAGCCGTGTGTCTTAACGATTTTACCAACATAAAAACAATTATCTTTTGTCATGAATATTTTTTTTGCAAATATAAAAAAAGTAGAGAGATAAAAATCCCTCTACCTTGGTAAAAAATAGCAGTTTATAATTTTATTTCAAGAATACTGGTTTGAAGGTGAACATGAGGTAAGCCCAGTTGTTGCAAGCATTTCTATCTCCGCTTTTCAAAGCTTGAAGTGTTTCTGAACCAATCATTTGGCTATAGCCTAAGACTACGTTAGATGTTTTTGACAATTTGTAAGCCATAGTGAAGTCGATTTCAGTACCGAGATAAGATTCCATTTTTTCGTTTACGTTACCATCTTTAATGACATCTGCAGCTGTCATGAAAGCATGTCCTGTAAGATTGATTTCGAAATTTCTTCTTGAGAACTGCACTGTTGCGAACAAGTCGTTAAGACCGACAGAATTAGCCCAATTGCCGCTAGCGTTGAAATAATCCATGAAGCCGTTAAACTTATGAGAAGATCCGTAGAATGGATTGAATGACTTGTTTTTGTAGCCGTCAGGATTTTCAATCATGTCTTTTTGGTCTGTACCTGAGAGAAGTTCCCAACCCAAGCCGAATGTCCAGTCGTTATTGAGGCTATAGTCAGCGCCTAAACCTACGTAGTATGCTTCCAATTCTCTGTCGGTGTTATCCTTACCGATTGTATAATAACCAGATGCATGGAAGTTGAAGTTACCTGGAGTGTACACGAGACGTCCACCGACAGTCTGATTGAAGATTGTATGTTTCTTTTCATCAGTTTGGTCTTCGTTGAACATATCCTTTTCACGTTGATAACCATTATTCAAGAATAAAAGACTAAGATTCATCTCATCGGTGATGTCGGCATTCATCCATATAAATTGCATCATCTTGTAGTTGTTAAGTCCGTAGTAAGCACCGCTGAGGTGATGTCTGTCTTGGTTGAAGGCAGCACCGATATCAATTCTGAGCATTCCATCATAACGCAACAAAGCTACGTCGTGACTTCTACCCTGTTGATCCCAGTTTGAGCTACCGAAGATTCTTTCATCGTCGTATGAAAGTTCTTGACGACCTAACTTCAATGAGAGTGTAGGTGTTAAGAAATATTGTCCCCATGCTTGATGAACACTTAAACTATTTGATGTGCTGAACAATTGTGGCTGGCTGCCCCAAAGGAAGACATCTTGCATAGAAACACCCATTTTGACGCGGTCGTTGGCATAGTTGAAATTGATTCTTGTACGTTGTGACGCAAATCCTGCAGGATCGGCATCTTTGTCAGTTAATGTTGAATATCCGTGAAGATATTCCATACGAGGTCTGACTTCTCCGCTTAATGAAAATTGTGCGTAAGCGTGATTTCCAAGTAATAAACCGAATACTGTCATTACGAGGATTTTCTTAAGTGTTGTAAAGTTTTTCATAATTTGTTGTTTTTACAATTTGCTTGAAAAACACCTTGAAAAACTTATTGTTTGAAATTAACAAAAGAATAACGTTTTGGAAGACGACAAGACAACAAGACAACAAGACTATAAGATTTTTATAAAAAAAGGATATTATAATTCCCAAAAAAGTTGCATTTTTGTAAATAGAAAAAAAATAATATACGATATGAATTTACAGACATTATATATCATTTTGCAGCAAACACTTATCATCACGACCTTAGTCATTGGAATGATGATGGTGATTGAATTTATCAACGTCAGAACTGGCGGATTATGGTCGAAGAGGCTACAGAAATCGCCATGGATTCAGATTTTATTTGCCATCATTATGGGTGTCATTCCTGGATGTTTAGGAACATATACCGTCGTCTCACTTTACGTTCATAGAGTCGTGAACTTCCCTGCTTTGATGGCAGCACTCATCAGCACCACTGGCGACGAGGCTTTTTTCATGTTTTCGTTATTTCCTGAAAAAGCATTATTGATAAATCTTATATTGATAGTCCTAGCAATAATCGTTGCTATAATATTACAATTCTGTTTAAAAAACAAATTCATCGGACTGCACAACAAAGAGATGTCATTCCCGATACACGAACACGAAGAATGTAGCCATTCGCATCATCACCATCATAGCGTCAAGAAAAACATCAAGAATATCAGCTTCGTCAGAGCCTTGCTCATCACCATGAGTTTAGGCGTTTTGATTTTGGTCTTAAGCGGCGTCATCGACGGTTCTCATCATCTTAACCTATTGATGGGTGGTGCCAGCGAGGAAAGTGTAATGCATTCTATGGAAAGACAACAAGACAACAAGACAACAAGTCTACAAGCTTGTAAAGAAGAACATAATCATTGCGATCATTGTCAACAGACAACGGACAACGGACAACAGACTTATTCCACAGATTGCGGTCATGATCATAGTCATGGCGGAGAAGCTGATTGGATTCGTATAATCTTGATTGTTTTATTTGTAGCGATATTGATAATAAACATCGTTGCAGAGGAGCATTTCCTTGAAGAGCATTTGTGGCAGCATGTCATCAAGGTTCATCTTCCTAAGATATTTTTCTGGACATTCTGCATCATCTTATGTCTCACGATTTTAAACAATTATGTCAACATACAAGAATTCATCAATGCGAAGCCATTCGTAGTTCTGATGATTGCAATATTAGTAGGCCTCATTCCGCAATCTGGACCACATTTGATTTTCCTTATCCTATTCGCCAACGGCAATCTTCCATTAGGAATCTTCCTCGCCAACTGCATCGTCCAAGACGGCCACGGCGCACTTCCATTATTAGCAGAATCGAGGAAAGCGTTCTTTGTTTCGAAAACAATTAAAGTTGTAGCTGCGATTTTTGCAGGATGTGTTTTATAAGACTACAAGACCACAAGACCACAAGACTACAAGACTACAAGTTTATATAGAACCAATTATTAATTTTTAAAACTATTATTTATGAAAAGATGTATTGAAAATTTATTTATCTGGAAAGAAGCTCGTATTATTGTAAATGACATTTACGAACTGATGAAAAATTGTAAAGATTATGCTTTTAAAGATCAAATACAAAGAGCTGCCATAAGTATTATGAACAATATTGCTGAAGGATCAGAATCAGGGTCTGATGCCAAGTATATCAATTTCCTAAATATTTCAAAAGGAAGTTGTTCTGAAGTTAGGTCTATGTTATATCTTTGTGAAGACTTCAAAATTTGCACATCTGATGATAGAATAAAAATACAAGAAAAAACACGAATCCTATCTGCTGGCATTAGCCATTTAATACAAAAACTATCTAATAAATAAAAAAGACCACAAAACATACTTGTGGTCTTTTTGTCTTGTAGTCTTGGAGACTTTTAAAAAACCTGCATCAACAAAATCCCTACTACTATTGCCACTATCGTCGCTACGAGTCCTGGCATCATGAAGGAGTGGTTCAAGATATATTTTCCGATTTTCGTTGTTCCTGTTCTGTCGAAGTTGATTGCTGCCACTACTGTTGGATAGTTAGGTATGAAGAAATATCCGTTGACTGCAGGGAAGAGCGCAATCAGAAGCATAGGATTGAGACCTAACGCAATGCCGAGTGGCATGATGGCGCGCACTGTAGCAGCCTGACTGTAAAGAAGAATTGACATCACGAACAAGGCGACACCAAAGAGCCAAGGCATTTCTGTCACGATACTTTCAATAGAACCTGTGAGCTGCGCTATATTACCATTGATGAATGTATCTCCCATCCAAGCGACGCCGAAGATAGCGATAACGGCTTGCATACCAGCGGAGAAGACGCTACCTTGTGCTGCTTTAGCACCTGAAGTCTTGGTAGCTAACAAAATAACAGCAGCCGTCGTGAGCATCAATATCTCAATCAAAGATGGCATTCCGAGAGTTCTGCCGTCGAAGGTTGGACGCATGGATGGAATAGAACCGAATAAAACGATGAGTACAGTTGCGGCGATGAATAATATCACAGACAACTTTGCGCCAAACATATTTTTTATATCGTTCAATTCAACGTGAGTGTCATCGAGTTCGCCACTTGCGAGACGTCTTTGATATTCAGGGTCATCGACGAGTTCCTTGCCAACTCTCATTGAAGCGAAGGCACCTACAAGGACACCGATGAGTGTTGCAGGCACTGTTATTTTAAGTATGTCGAACAATGTGATATCGAAGCCTGCGAGGAGACCTAACAAGGCCACTGTAGCTGCCGATATTGGCGAGGCTGTGATAGCTTGTTGTGATGCGATGACCGCGATGCCGAGCGGACGCTCAGGACGTATCTTAGTCTCACGAGCCACCTCAGCGATGACAGGCAACACCGAATAAGCCACGTGACCTGTACCTGCCAAGAATGTAAATGTGTAAGTAACTAATGGAGATAATATCGTGACGTACTGAGGATGACGTCTTAAAATCTTTTCTGCTATTTTAACCAGGAAGTCGAGACCGCCTGCTGCCTGCATAGCTCCAGCCGCCGAGATGACAGCAGCAATCATAAGCATCACATCGATAGGCGGCGCTGTAGGTTCCAGACCAAAGACGAATGTCAATATCGCGACGCCGAGACCGCCCATAACACCAAGACCGATACCGCCAATACGAGCACCGATGATTATACATACTAAAACAAATAACAGCTGTATTAACATAAAATATATTCTTTAATTAACCTTATAACATTTCTACAAAAATACATATTATTTCACATAGAAGAACAATTTAACTTTAGATTTTACACATGATTGATGAAAAAAAAAACACAGAACTTTTTTCACAAAGACTTTGTTTATTCTTTAAAGAATTTTTATCTTTGTCATGCTAAATTTTTAAAGAATGAAAATCATACTATCGACTGACTTCAGTGAAGAAAACAAGGTGCTTCTACCCTACGCAATAGATTTCTTGAAAAACGCCAATGGCGGTGAGATAATAATTTTCCATGCTTATATGGACAACATCTGCATCGGTAATAACTGCTATCCTGGCAATATGGATACAGACAACTATTTCACCACTGAAATAATGATTGAGTTAGAGAAGAACTCTCAGCTGATGATGCAGGAAAAGACTCAATATCTCATTGATTTGATTAAAGAAGAAGGTACCGACAACATCACGGTACGTCCTGTCCTCGTCAGCGGCGACCCTGAAGAAGAGCTGATAGAATTATCCAAGAGAGAAAATCCAGACCTTATACTAATGGGTACACACGGCAAAGGCGGCAAGCGTTTCCTCGAAGGCAGCCTCGTGAAAAGCGTCATGACAAAATGCGACGTGCCTATGCTCTTCATCCCTGAAGGCTACAGCTGGAGAAAAAGCAACGAAGTGGTTTACGCCACCGACTTCAACGATTACGACATCAACACTATAGACAGAATCTTCAAGATTTTAAAACCTTACAAGCCACATATCCACGTCATTCACTTCGTGGAAGAAGCAGACAGACCGAAAGAAGCTGTCATGATGGAAGAACTAGAACAGGCTTTCATGGAGAAGGAATTCGAAGGCGAGATACATTTTCAACTCGTCTATAGCGACAATGCTCCTCTGGCTCTCAAGACATTCTGCGAACGCAACGATATAAGCCTCAGCTCGTTCATCGCATATCAAAAGGGATTCTTCGATTTCTTGTTCAAAGAAAAACTAGACAAAGACGATTTCTTGAACCTCAATATCCCGATGTTGACATTTAAAGAAATTAACAATTAACAATGTTGATGAATGACTAATGGCTAATGACTAATGGCCCAAGGCGAATAACTTTAGCCTTTTGTCCTTAGCCTTTAGCCATCAATGGAAAAATATCGCGCCGATGTAGAATCGCGGTCCGATAGGGAGGTATAATTCGCTGTTATTAAATCCGTTGAGGAAATCTATTTTTAATGTGAGATGCAAGGCGTCTGTGAGACAATAGTCGCAGCCGACATACGGGTCGATGGCTATGAATGCAGATTTATTAATCATCACCTTCGACTCTGTGTTCCAGTCGTGGTTGTCGCCTTCAAAGATAAAGCAATCCGTCAATGTTCCGCCTCCGACACTCAATCCAGCGTATGGCATAAACTTACCGAACTGCCAATAGAAATCGTTTGTCAAACCAGCCCAAAAAGTCTTCATATAACTACCGTCTTCCAAGTCATTTCCAAGTGATAATGTCGAGACGTAACCTTCAGTACCAATACGATAATGTTCCCCAAAATGAAACCTTATCGCACCACCGATACCTTTGGTAATGCCTTCTGCTTTGAAATCAACAGGCTTGACTGTTTTAGAAACATACCCAGCATGAAGCATCATTCCCCCATCATAACCGTTGAAACCTTTTTTACTTTTACTTTGACTCAAACCCTGACCCTGACTTATCAACGCAATCAATACAATAAGTAATAATCTTTTCATTTTATGTTATTTTTATTATAAATCTTATTATTTAAACGCATCAATTACACATTGTTTATTTTTATGGTGTAATTTGATACGTCTCTACAAAATTAAAACCCCTCAACTCCTCAATTCCTCAGTTCCTCAATTCCTAACTAATCACGTTCCACACTGCCAACATGTGAAACACATCGCCTAATACTACAAAAACATGGAACACCGCGTGCATATATTTTGTTTTCTTGAAGCTGTAAAAAACTGCTCCTACTATATAACTTACGCCTTCTGCAATAATCAACAGAACCACTTTCAGTCCAACGCTATCATACAAAGGCTTGAACGCCACTAGTATCGTAAGTCCCATAAGAACATAACAAGCCGTTTTGAAATAACTATGAGGCTTCATTTTTCTTAATGTCAATGCCGTTCCGAATATGGCACATATCCATATAAAAATAAAAATGCCAATCGCCCACATTGTCTCACCATGATTATACATAGCGATAAGGGTGATTGGCGTATAACTTCCCGCGATATGCCAATATATCGCAGCGTGATCGAATTTTCTTAATAAATATTTAGAATTCTCTTTATTTGCAGGACAAGCGTGATAAACCGAAGATGCGACATAAGAACTGACGACGCCGAAGAAATAGAGACTCATTGCAACGACCGCCAACGCACTTCCAGAAGGAATCACCTTGACAATAAAAAAGGTGCAAACCACGAGAGCCATTAACGCACCAAAAATATGAGA
>JAZRNQ010000095.1:0-5767 GCA_045648285.1 Bacteroidales bacterium
GCTAACGCTGGCGTTCCATTAGGCAACCAAAGCGTATTGTTGAGAGGCGTCAACGACTGCGTACATATCATGAAGAAACTCGTTCATCTTTTGGTTAAGATGCGCGTTAGACCTTATTATATCTATCAATGCGACCTTTCAATGGGATTGGAACACTTCCGTACTCCAGTGTCAAAAGGTATTGAAATCATCGAAGGTCTCCGTGGTCACACCTCAGGCTATGCAGTTCCAACATTCGTTGTCGACGCTCCAGGCGGTGGTGGCAAGACACCAGTTATGCCACAATATGTTATCTCACAAGTTCCAGGTAAGGTTGTCTTACGTAACTTCGAAGGCGTTATCACAACATATACAGAGCCAACAGAATACCATAACGATTGTGACTGTCCAGAATGTCAGAAACGCAGAGAAAACAAAGGTGTCGCTACAGAATCTAAAGCTGTCGACGGCATTATCTCATTGCTCCACGGCGAGAAGATGAACATCGAGCCAGCACATATCAAGAGACATGAGAGACATAATAAATAATGCATAATTCATAATGCATAATTCATAATTTTAGGGCTGTCATTTTTATGGCGGCCCTGATTTTTTATTTAGCTGTTAGCGGTTATTGTAGGGACGTCGATTTATCGTGTCCTAAATTTGGAATTAAGGGTATGAGGAGTTGAGGATCTAAGGGTATGAGGAATTGAGGATCTAAGGAATTAAGGAATTGAGGAGTTGAGGAGGAATTAAGCCCTGAAAGGGCGAAACAAATATAGGATAAGGTAACGCCTTATTAGTTAGGGGTGAATGATGTAGAGACGTATCACACGACACAATGGGAATTAAACAATATGTCGTTGATGCGTCTAATAATAAATTATTGTTTTGATGCTCGCGACTTGGAATTTGTAGCCTCCAATGCGTTAGGGATTGGAGCGGCATCCTTTTGGAGCGCAGCGGAAAAAGATATAGCGGAAAGCCCGACGGCTTCGCCGGAACGCCCAAAAGAAAGACAATAAGTCAATAAGACTATAAGACTACAAGTTTTAGTTAGGAGTGAGGAATTAGGAGTTGTTTTTGCTGTGAGCCATGAGCTATGAGCTGTGAGTTTTTCATTATTCCATCACTTTCATCCCTCATTGTGAATTGCTCACAGCTTACAGCCCATAGCTCATTACAAAAAGTCTATTAGCTATAGAACTAATATTTTCGTATATTTGCAACTCTCAAAATAATTATGCATTATGAATTATGCATTATGCATTATGAATTGAATTATGCCTTTCATCGAAGAACTCATAAAATACAAAAGCTGCTCGATAGTCGGTCTCGAGAAGAACACCGGCAAGACGGAGTGTTTTAATTATGTCTTGCAGCGTCTTCCTCTCGACAAGATACGTGTGGCAGTGAGTTCTATAGGCATCGACGGCGAGACAACAGACCAAGTGACCAAGACTGCGAAACCTGAAATTTTCTTGCGCGAAGGCGTTTATTTCGGCACATCGGAGAAACATTATCTCATGAAACGCCTCAGTGCCGAACTGCTCGAAATAACAAACGAAAACACATCCTTAGGTAACATTGTGATAGGCAAGGCTCTCACTCCGGGTAAGATTCTACTTTCAGGTCCTTCGTCGACGAACGGACTGCGTCGCTGGATGGACGAGATGAAGAAATATGACATCGACTTGACTATCATCGACGGCGCATTGTCGAGGATGAGTTTAGCGTCGCCAGCGGTGAGTGAGTCGATGATACTCGCGACAGGAGCAGCCTATTCGGCAAATATCATCACGCTCGTTCAGAAGACTGCCTTCGTGGTGCAGATGATAAACCTTGACCTCACATCAGAAGAAAATCGCAAGACTTTTAACGATATAAAAAATGGAGTTTGGGCGATTGATGGGGGACGAGAACAGGGTACAGGAACAGGGAACGAGAGGCTTGTGGATTTGAAGGTGGCGTCTTCCTTATCAATAAATATCAATACTGACGGATTGAAGAAGTGCAAGACTTTGTTCGTCAGCGGCGCATTGACAGATAATTTTGTCAATCATATAAGACAGAATAAGATATTCAACGAGACGGAAATCGTGGTGCGTGACTTTACCAAGATTTTCTTGACGCCTATGACTTACAATAGTTTCGTCAATGGAAGACGTAAAATAACTGTCTTGCAGAAAAGTAAGCTCATCGCGGTCTGTGTAAATCCGACTTCGCCGAACGGCATCGTCTTGGATTCTGAGAAATTATGCAAGACATTGTCGGAAGCGATAAAGCTGCCGGTTTATGATTTGAGGAAGTAAAATCTTTAATGTAAAAAAATATAAAAAATATATGTATTTTTATGCAATTCTAAAATTATACTTTATATTTGCATAAAAATATGATGTATGGTAAATCGTGAATTATATTCAAAAGTTATCGAGTTATCGAAGAAATTTCCTTTTGTTTTGGTAACTGGGCCTCGTCAATCTGGAAAATCTACATTGGTAAAAATGGCTTTTCCGGATTATAGATATATTTCATTATCTGACTTGGATATAAGAACATTTGCAAAAGAGGATCCGCGTGGTTTTATAGCGACATATTCGGATAAAGTTATTATAGATGAAGTTCAAAAAGAACCGTCAATACTCTCATATCTTCAGACACATGCTGATAATGAAAATAAAGAGGGAATGTATATATTGACAGGTTCTCAGAATATCACTTTGATGTCATCTGTGGATGAAAGTCTTGCCGGTCGTGTTGGGATTCTTAAACTTCTTCCTTTTTCGCAATCAGAGATGAGAAATGCCGGTATTGCTAAAGACAATGTTGACGAGCAGATATTTTATGGATGTTATCCTCGTATTTACGACAAAGATATTTTTCCAACAGATTATTATCCGAACTACATAAGAACGTATGTTGAACGTGACATACGTAATATAAAGCAGATTGGTGATCTCTCGTTATTTGTGAAGTTTGTAAAGTTATGCGCAGGAAGAATCGGACAGCTTTTAAACAAGGCTTCTCTGGCTAATGAATGTGGAATATCGGAGCCGACAGTGCAGTCGTGGTTGTCAATATTGGAGCAATGTTATATAATACATCTCCTTAAACCTGATCATAAAAATTTTTCAAAGAGATTGGTAAAAAGTCCTAAATTGTATTTTTATGACACAGGATTGGCTTGTTCTCTTTTGGAAATCAGTACTGCTTCGCAAATCTCAACTCATTATCTTAGAGGAGAATTATTTGAAAATATGATTATCAATGAGCTTATTAAATCGGAATATAACAAAGGTCGAGATGGCGATTTTACATTCTGGAGAGATAGTAATGGTAATGAAGTGGATTTGTTGCATAACAAAGGATTTGAGACGTTTGCGTATGAGATAAAATCAGGAGCAACCTTTAGCAAAAATTATTTCAAAGGACTTAATTATTGGAGCAAACTTTCCAGTGCAGATTCAGAACACAAAATTGTGATTTATGGGGGAGATATTCCATTGAACACTACAGATGGATATGCTAGAAAATGGAACGAGATTTAGATTGCAATAAAACGCTTTCAAAGTCTGTGGTACGTTAACAAATTCTTTCTATATTTGCGAATATTAATTCATAAATCAATGCAACTGAGAAAACTCATAGATTCACCATGCGGATTGCGCTTCATGATTGACAATCTCTGTACTCATTCGAGTTATTCAAGAAAATTATTGCTCGAGAGTTCGATGATGTTCGACAGAAATTCTATCGAGAAGACATATTCCGTGATGAAAGCGTTTTGTCATGTTGTTGAAAATGACGAGAATAAAAATATAATTCAGACTCTGCAATATAAACTATGTAATCTGAAGGATATAAACCACACAATATCTCGTCTCGCTACATCGGTGGTTATTGATGACATCGAGCTTTATGAAATCAAAAACCTCGCTCTTCTTTCTGCTGATGTTAAAAATATTTTAGAAAAGATTTATTTAGATAAAATCATTGAAATTCCAAACCTCGATGATGTCGTCAAAATCCTTGACCCTGATGAACTCCGCATCGCGACATTTTATATCTATGACTCATATTCGGAAGAACTCGCTTCGTTGCGTAAGAAGTTGAAGGAAAAAGATGTTTATCAAGAAGAGATTTACAACGAAGTCATGCGCATTGAAGACGAGATTCGCACTGAGCTTTCATCTAAATTGAAACCTTATTCCGAGGCGATGACTTCAGCATTGAATGCTCTCGCTGATGTCGATATAAATATTGCCAAGTCGTTGCAGATGAAAGAACTCGGACTTTGTTTCCCGACATTGTCATCAAATAACACGGCATCTTACAAAGGAATATTTCACCCTGAAGTGAAATCTATTTTAGAAAAAGAGAAACGCGAATATCAAAAAGTCGATATTGATTTCGGACTGAAACCTCTTATCATCATGGGTTCTAATATGGGAGGCAAGACTATCGTCCTCAAGACTTTAGCGATGTGCCAATATCTGCTTCAATTCGGTTTCGGCATTCCTGCAACATCAGCCGACATGATGGTTTATGACGAGATATTCTGCCTTACCACCGACGATCAATCTATCAACAAAGGACTTTCTTCATTTGCGGCAGAGATGAAAAACATCGACGCTGTGATAAAATCGTCGCAACAAAACAAGAAAATACTCGCGCTCATCGATGAGCCTGCTCGTACTACAAATCCTACAGAAGGAACAGCATTGGTGTCGTCGTTGGTGAAACTCCTTCAGGACAGAGCGATGAGTCTCGTTATCGTAACGCATTATAACATAAAAACATATAACAACAAATGTCTTCGTGTTAAAGGCCTTATCGAAGGCAAGATGAATTATGAATTAGTCGAGACACACGAAGGTGAGGTGCCACATGAAGCGCTCAACATCGCCGAGACATTAGGAATTGACTCGCAATGGATTGAGATGGCGAAGGAGATAATATCAGTTAGGAGTTAGGAATCAGTAGTTAGGAGTTGTTGTAGAGACGTATCAATTACACCTTAAAAATGAACAATATGTAATTGCTGCGTCTCAAGAATGAAGAAATTGGGAACGAGAATTGGGGACGGGAACGAGATTTTTCTCTGCGTTCCTTTGCGTCTCTGCGAGAGGAAATAATATCGGTCACTGAGCTTGTCGAAGTGACAAGCAGAATGCCTTCGACAGGCTCAGGCACCGTTCACAGCTCAAAGCAAAAAATCCTTTAACATTTTATTTCAAACTAGCTTTTTTCTCACAATTTTTTTCTTATATTTGTAAGCTAATCATTATTATTGATTTACATTCATGATTGTACATTGTAAAATAATGATGTTTTGTTTCTAACTATTTAAGAATTAAATAAATAAACAAATATAAAATTATCGTGATGAGTAAATTAGGCTTAGATTTTGAAAAAGTAGCTAAGGCTCGTAGTCTGGCAAAGAACATTGCCGACAACGTACAAGGTTTTGTGGAACAATATACAACCGTCGCTGTTGAACGTACTTTATGTCGTTTGATTGGCATCGACGGCGTTGATGAAAACCAGGTGCCACTTCCAAATGTCGTAGTTGACACATTGAAAGACAAAGGCGTTTTGGGCGAAGGCGTGCTCTTCTTCATCGCCAACGCTATGATTGAGACAAGCAAGAACCCACAGGAAATCGCTGAACTCGTAGCTAAAGGCGAATTAGATATTACCAAGGTGGTGACAAGAGACAGCAAGAAAATCGCTGACACCTTACAACCAATCATCGATGAAAACATCAACAAGATTCGCGCTCGCC
>JAZRNQ010000096.1:0-3008 GCA_045648285.1 Bacteroidales bacterium
GTCGAAGATGCCGCTCGTTGAAGAAATGGTGTCTTTCGACAAATTGGTAAAACAGAAATATGAAGGTCAGAAGTTTATCGCTTGGATAGACGATGACGTCAAAGAACAGCTTTGCGACTTATACAAAAAAGGTGAGAACGCTTTGGTCTTGATAGGTCCAGAAGGCGACTTTAGCAAAGAAGAAGTTGCTCTAGCAAAAGAAAATGGTTTCGTTCCTGTAAGTCTCGGCGAGGCTCGACTAAGAACAGAAACTGCAGCTGTGGTGGCATGTCACACTATACAGTTGATTAACCAAATGAAATAATTTATAAACCTTTAACCAATCAGAATTTATGAAAAGAATATTTTTGCTGGTATTTATGTTTTTTGCAATAAATACCTTTGCTCAAAAAACACAAGTCGCAGTGCTTAAATATAAAGGTGGTGGAGACTGGTATTCGAATCCTACGTCTTTGCCAAATCTTGTCAAGTACTGTAATCAAAACTTAAACACAGATATTGATGTCAATGTCGCTGTCGTAGATGCCGGAAGCCTAGATATTTTCAATTATCCTTTCGTGCATATGACAGGACATGGCAATGTGTTTTTTGATGAAAGTGATGTAAAAAATCTCAGAAATTATTTGTTGGCAGGCGGCTTCCTTCATATTGATGATAACTATGGAATGAAGGATTATGTGATGAGCCAGATGCAGAAGGTGCTCCCTGAATTACAATGGGTGGAACTGCCTTATTCTCATGAAATCTTTACGAAACCTTATCATTTTCCAGATGGCTTGCCTAAGATTCATGAACATGATAATAAGCCACCTCAAGCTTTTGCATTGATATATGAAGGCAGATTAGTGTGTTTGTTCACTTATGAATGTGATTTAGGTGATGGATGGGAAGACCAAAGAGTCCACTATGATTCCGACGAGGCTAGGTTAAAAGCTCTGAAAATGGGAGCTAATATCATAAGATATGCGTTTTCATATTGATAAATATAGTCTGTATGGAAAGTCTTGCGGATATTAAAAGGTGTTGTTCCTTTTGTGGTAAAGAACTGACTGGACGATCTGACAAAAAATTTTGCGATGATATGTGTCGTAATAATCATGCTTATCAGCAAGGAAAGTTTGATAATGAAGTGATAAATAGGATAAACAAATCGTTGCTTTATAATAGGAATGTCCTTAGGTCGATAACCAAAAGAGGAAGGAAAATTGTCAAGAAACAAATTTTAGTTGATAAGGATTTTAACTTTGACGTGATTACTGGATTGTATAAAACACATAGACATCAGGAATATATGTTGCTTTATGATTATGCATATAGGTGTATCAATGATGAAGATGTCGTGGTCTTGAAATGTTATAAATGATAATTGATGAGCTATGAATAGTAAAAAAAAGTGTTTGTGTGTTAAGTCGTCGGCCTTTGTCTTGACTGCAGTGACATTGACTTCTTGCGGAATGATAGATGGTGATAAAGAAAAATCCAATAATGAAGATAAACCTAATGTTATCTTTATATTGGCAGATGACTTGGGTTATGCAGACTTGTCATGCCTTGGCCAGACTAAATTTTCGACACCAAATATAGATAAATTGGCATCGCAAGGAATGATGTTTACTCAGCATTATTCAGGTTCTTCTGTCAGTGCACCATCAAGAAGTTGCCTTATAACAGGACAGCATACTGGTCATACTGTTATAAGAGGTAATAAGGAACTGCCAGTGGAAGGTCAATATCCGATGCCATCTGATACTTACACCATTTTTAAGATGCTGAAAGAAAATGGCTATAAGACATCGGTCTTCGGTAAATGGGGTCTTGGCGCTCCAGAAACAGAAGGCGCTCCTCAAAACCAGAGTGTCGATGAGTTCTTTGGCTATAATTGTCAACGTCAGGCTCATAGTTATTACCCTTATCATTTGTGGCATAACGCAGAAAAAGTTATGCTGAATGGCAATCAAGGGGAAAAGGAAAATGATTATGCCCCATATCTTATTCATCAGGAGGCTCTAGATTTTATTAGAGAAAATAAAGATACTACATTCTTTATGTGGTACACTTCCGTACTGCCTCATGCTGAGCTAAAGGCTCCTGAATCAGAGCTGGTGAAGTTCGTTGGAAAATCGGAAATGGAAACAGAGAAGTCGTATAACGGTTGCGATGATGGCGTATATTATAAAAATGGAGGATATGGTTCTCAGCGATATACACATGCAGCTTTTGCGGCAATGGTATCAACTCTCGACAAACAGGTCGGTGAAATATGCACAACATTAGATAGCTTGGGCATCGCTGATAATACTATAATAATATTTACCTCGGACAACGGACCTCATCAAGAAGGCGGCGCTGATCCTGATTTCTTTAATAGTAATGGCAACTTCCGTGGATATAAACGCGACCTTTATGAAGGTGGTATAAAAGTGCCAATGATAATAAGATGGAATGGCGTTGTGAAAGAAAATGCTAAGTCAAATCATATCTCAGCATTCTGGGACTTCTTGCCTACGATGGCAGATATACTCGATGTTGATTTGCCGGAAAATGTTGATGGATTATCGTTTCTTCCTGAACTGACAGGTGGCAATGAACAGAAAGAACACGATTATCTGTACTGGGAGTTTCATGAGAATAATGGAAGACAGGCAATAAGACAAGGCGATTGGAAGGCTGTGAAATATGATGTCCATAATAATGGAAGGATAGAATTATATAACCTCAAAGATGATGTCTCTGAAGAAAATGATGTATCAGAATTGTATCTGGATAAAGTGGCTGAGATGGATTCTTTGATGAAAGTGTCGAGAGTGAATTCGGAACTATTTCAATTCAAATAGAATTTTATTCTTCATTGATTAAAAATGCTAAAAAATACGCTTACATTATCCGATGCTTTGAGGATTTCCAGTCCGCTGAGGTTTAATATGATGTTTAAACCTATTGGTTCGTTATGTAACCTTGGATGTGCTTATTGTTATTATCTGGATAAAGCGAGTCTGTTTGATGAGCAT
>JAZRNQ010000097.1:0-7521 GCA_045648285.1 Bacteroidales bacterium
AAACAAAGAGAACGTTATGAATTAGCTTTGGAAAAATATAACACTTTGGTTTATATGTATCCAGAGAGCAAATATATCGCAGAACTGGAACCAGTTGTTGAAAAAGTAAAAGTAGAATTAACAAATATAAAAACTAAATAAATGGATTTCAAAAAAGTTAACGCAGAGTCAACATGTGTTACTCGTCAAAAAGACCAATTCTACATTGGTACAGGTAATATCTACGAAACAGTAGCTATCATGGCAAAGAGATCAGATCAAATTGCTGCTGAAATGAAAGAAGAACTCTACAAGAAAATTGAAGAGTACACAACAAACAACGATAGCTTGGAAGAAGTTTTCGAAAACAAAGAACAAATTGAAGTTGCTAAATATTATGAAAGATTGCCAAAATCAACATTGATAGCAGTCAGTGAGTTTTTAAATGACCGTATTTATTTCCGCAACCCTAACAAGGAAAACGGAACAGATTTCTAAAATAAGGAGTTTTCAATGCTAACCGGAAAAAAGATTCTGTTAGGGATTACAGGTAGCATTGCCGCCTATAAAATTCCTCTTTTAGTTCGTCTTTTGAAGAAAGACGGCGCCGATGTAAGAGTCGTGATGACACCTTCAGCGAAGGATTTCGTCACGCCTCTTACTTTGTCTACGCTTAGCGGTAATCCTGTCTTGAGTCATGGCTTCGATGAGCAGACTGGCAAATGGGATAGTCACGTTGAGCTTGGACTATGGGCAGACCTTTTTGTTGTAGCACCTGCATCAGCAAATACAATGGCAAAGATGGCGTATGGCATGGCAGATAACTACCTCCTTACAGTATGCCTCTCGGCAAAATGCCCAATCATGTTCGCTCCAGCAATGGACCTTGACATGTATAAACATCCTGCAACACAGCAGAATATAAAGACCTTGATAGAAAGAGGCTGTATCTTCGTAGCTCCATCATCAGGAGAACTAGCCAGCGGATTATGTGGCGAAGGCAGAATGGAAGAGCCTCAAAAGATTTACGAAAGAATAAAATCGTTCTTTCAGACAAAACAAAACTTTAAAGGAAAGAAAGTCCTCATCACAGCAGGTCCTACATACGAAGCTATAGACCCAGTCCGTTTCATCGGCAATCATAGCTCTGGATTGATGGGCATCGAAATAGCTCGCGCTTTCGCTGACCAGGGTGCAGAAGTGACTTTGGTACTCGGTCCGTCCAATATATCAGTAAACAAAAAAAATGTTAATGTGCTGCCAGTGACATCGGCAAAGGAGATGTATGAAGCTGTTACTGCTTTGTTCCCTAAAACGGATATCGCAGTGCTTAGTGCAGCTGTTGCAGACTTCCGTCCAGAAGTGGTGGCAGATCAGAAGATAAAGAAAAATCCTGATAACGATACTTTTACAATAAAACTCGTTAAGACAGAAGATATATTGAAATCGGTTGGAAGTATTAAAACTGAGAATCAGACTGTTGTTGGCTTCGCTTTAGAAACTGAGAATGGTTTGGAAAATGCGAAGAAAAAACTGCATACCAAAAACATAGATTTTATCGTTCTTAATGAGATGAACGAATCAGGTGTAGGTTTTAAGACAAAGACAAATAAAGTCTCTATCATAACTAAAAATGATCAGGTGACGACTTACGATCTTAAACCTAAAAATGAGGTCGCTCTGGATATATTAAATGCTATTTATCAATATACTAATTGACTATGAATAAAAAGATCTGTTTTATATTAATCTTATTGTGCTCTTTGTTCGGATTAAAATCTCTTAACGCTCAAGAGTTTAATATCAATGTTACAGTATCTTCTGCACAAGTTGCAGGAACTGACCAACGTGCTTTCGAATCTCTTAAGGAAGGAATAACAAACTTTATGAATAACAGAGTTTGGACCAACGTTAAGTTAGAACCTGAAGAACGTATTGAAGGTGCAATAGTGGTTAATGTCAAGAAAAAAACAGATAATGTCATCGAAGCTGAATTGAATATAGCACTCCGTCGCCCGACATTCAAGGCTAACTACAGCACACCTCTCTTTAATTTCATCGACGATGATTTCATGTTTGAATATGTTGAATCACAACCTCTTGATTTTACAGAAAATTCATATATGTCAAACCTGACATCAACATTGGCGTTCTATGCTTATTACTGCCTCGGATTGTATTTCGACTCATTCGGACTTTATGGCGGTGATCCTTTCTTTAAGATTACAGACCAGATAGTTACCTCAGCACAAAGTGCAACAGAATCAGGTTGGAAAGCCTTCGATGATAAAAGAAATCGTTACTGGCTTAACGAAAATATGATGAATGCTTCATATAAACCTATTCGTCAGTTTATGTATGAATTTCACCGTTTAGGTCTTGACAAGATGTCGACAAAGCCAGAAGAAGGTAAGGCTGCAATGACAAAATCTTTGGATTATTTGAAACAGGTAAATTCTGAAAGACCTAATTTGTTGTTCATCCAAGTTTTGACAGACACAAAACGTAATGAATGGAAGAGTATATATTCTGAAGGAAATCAACAGGATAAGACTAAAGCTGTGAATATCTTTAGAGAGATAGACCCATCACATGCTTCAGAATATGAAGAAATTTTGTCAGGTAGAAGATAATTATGTTACAGAGATTATCCATATCTAATTATGCTTTAATATCTTCATTATCTGTTGAATTTGATAATGGATTTTCTGTCATAACAGGTGAGACCGGTGCTGGTAAGTCGATACTTCTCGGTGCTTTAGGTTTCGTGCTTGGTAATCGTGCCGACTCTAACATCCTTTTCGATGATACAAAGAAATGTGTTGTTGAAGCTTCGTTTATGTTGAAAGATAATAGATTGAAATCTTTCTTTGAAGAAAATGACATTGACTATGAAGAGGAATGTATCATTCGTCGCGAACTTAATCCTCAAAAAAAATCACGTTCTTTCGTAAATGATACTCCTGTCACTTTACAGGTTTTAAAAGAACTTGGTTCTTATCTCGTTGATATTCACTCGCAACATGATTCTTTGTTGTTGTGCAATCCAGATTTTCAGCTGTCATTGTTAGATGACGCTGCAAACAACCAAGAGCTACTCACTGAATATAAAAAATCATATAAAGAATATATTTTAGCCAAAAACGAACTTGAAACCCTTCGCAAGAAATCTATCAATAATATAGATGAAAACGATTATCTTAAGTTCCAACTCGATGAACTCGTAAAGTCGGAACTTCAAGATAATGAATACGAAGAACTTGCTCAACGTATCGAGATTCTTGAAAATCAAGAAGAGATAAGCCGACTTCTCAATGAATCGACAATGATTCTTGAAAATAGCGAGACTTCAGTTCTTGACGGAATCAATACCTTATTATATAATGTCGATAAGTTGAGACGTTATATCTCTGAACTTGATTCTATGTCGGAACGTCTTAACTCGGTGAAGATTGAACTTAAAGATATATGTTCTGACTTGAATAATCTCCAAGACGATTCGATGGATATTTCTTCGCTTGAAACATTGCAAGAACGTTTCGATGTGATTCAGCGTCTTATGATGAAACATCATCTTAACGATTTTTCACAATTACTTCAACTTAGAGAAGATATAAGACGTAAGGTCGATGAGTTTTCAAATATAGATGAAATCGTTGCTGACAAGGAAAAGGAAGTCAAGGCGATGGAAAAAGCTTTGAGTCAAAAGGCGAAAGAACTGAACAAGAGACGACTTTCTGCGAAAACTGTTTTTGAAAAAGATGTCACTGATGTCATTCGTCAGCTTGCGATGCCTCACGGCGTTTTTGAAATTAAGATAGAAAATACGAATGAGTTGACATCAAACGGAACTGATGTCGTGACATTTATGTTTTCTGCCAATAAAGGCTACGCTCCGGAAAATATGGCGAAGGCAGCTTCTGGCGGCGAGCTCTCACGTTTGATGCTTGCGATTAAGAGCATAGCAGCAAAAAACAATTACATCCCAACATTGATATTCGATGAGATTGACACCGGCGTTTCTGGTGAAGTCGCTTCTAAACTCGGCGATATCATGAATGTGATGGGTGAGACGTTGCAGCTTGTAAGTATCACACACTTGCCACAAGTCGCAAGTAAAGCCAAGAACCATTTCTTTGTCTATAAAGATATTGTTGATGAAAAGACACGTTCCAACATCAGAACTCTGACACGCGAAGAACGCATTGTGGAAATCGCGAAGATGCTTTCCAACGCCGAAATCACAGCCGAAGCGATGAGAGCGGCGGAGGTTTTGATTAGTTAGGAATTAGGAGTTGACAATGTAGGGATGCGATTCATCGCGTCCTGTTTTATTCTAATAAATCTTGCTTGTTTGTGTTTTCTAAAATATTCATTTGGTGAATTGCGATTTTATTTTGTTTGATAAGACGCTCTTTTTGAGGAATACCTTCATCAATAAGAACAGAATTTATATTTTCCATATTAGATAAACATATCAGTTCATTTACTGAAGCGTAGTCTCTGATATTTCCTTTCAAATGAGGGTTAGAATCTCTCCATTCCTTTGCTGTTATTCCAAATAAAGCGACATTTAATACATCAGCCTCTTCTGCATAAATAAAGTTTGCTTGATAATTGGTGATTTCATTAGGGATTAGATTACTTCTTATAGCGCTGGTATGGATGTGATAGTTGATTTTTGCTAAATCTCTTTTTGCATTCCATCCTAACAATTTTTGCTCTTCTGATTTTAATCTTTGATATTCTTTGATAAGTAATAGTTGGAATCTAGGACTTATCCACATTCCAAAGTGATAAGCAATGTCTTTGTGTGCAAATGTACCTCCATATCGTCCTGCTTTGGATATTATACCAATGGCATTTGTTTTTTCAATCCAAGTTTTAACAGATAATACAAAGTTGTTGCTGCCAGATGCATTTTTAATTGTACCGAATTCGGTACAATTAAAGTTTGGATTGTATAATATTTCCCATTCTCCAAGATATTCAATTGTACTTTTTAAACTAAGCCAACGAAAAATAATATGCTCTTGTAATTGGCTGCGAGCCATGTCTGTAAGAGAAATGTAATCGTCATTATTGTTTGATATAATTGTAATTTCGGTATCTTGAACTTTGATTTTAGCCATATATAAATTTTAAAAATTGTTTTACAAAATTAAAGATAATACCTTGAAATAAAAAGTTAAAAAATGTTAAAAAGAGTAAAGGTTTATTAAGAATTAATTATTAATTTTGTCAGGATAAAACAAAGTATTAATTAAACATTTTGCCTATGATCAATTGACGTATTTGATACGTACATTATAAATATTGGAAAAGCGTTTTAGCTTTATTCTTCTGCTCAGAAAGTTTGGCGACTAAAAAGACAGGAAAGAATAATGGTTAGAATGCCTGCGATTAATTCGCGGGCTTTTGGTTATTCTACTGTCTGGGTTACGCCAAACACCTCTGAGCAGGGATAACGGAAGTACCGCGTTTTTTTATGTGCGTGTCTGATATTCCATAAGGTACTGACGGAGTAACCGAAAAGCCGTTAAGTGAGTAGGGGGGAGAAAATTAAAATTTTGGAAAAATGAAAAGAATTTTTTTAGTACTGTTTGTATTAATAAATATGTGTACTATTGCACAATCAACGAATTTCAAGTTGCAAGAAGATAAATTTTATAAGGTGGAGAATTTGATTTTGGGTGATATTGTTTTGCCATATGAAGCGGAAATTGCCTATTTTAAATGGGGTGAAGAATACGGTATTACTTTTTGTCTAGGCGATTTCAACGGTAACGTTGAAACTGTCGAACTCTATAATGCAAAATATTCTGAAAAGGATGGTGGTGGTTTCTTGTATACTTTAGATTGGGGAAGAGGAACTTTAGAATTAATGTATTTGAAAGATAAAGGTGTAGTCCTTGTGGAATATTATAGAGAAGAACATGCCCTTCTTTATTTGATTATGGATCCAACTCCATATGATGCACCTGTGCTTAAAAGACCATAAAGTTGTAGATTTTTTAAGTTCTATCATAATCAAAAACAAAGAAAAAGAGCCGTAATTTCTTACGACTCTTTTTCTTTGCGTCTTTGAGACTCTGCGTCTCTGTGACTTTATTTCTTAATGCTCAAAATCAATCCTAACACAACGCCTAAGAATGCTGCGAACAACACTTGGTAGTTTCCTGGTAATAAGAATGTGATTGTGTGTGCTGGGTACCAGAACAATGGAATAGTCTTTTTGAAAACAAAACCGTATTGTAAGTCCCAGTTGATTTTGTGTGCTATTGTCTCTTGGATTTTCAATCTGTTGCAGAAGAATCCTTTCAATGTTCCGCCTGTCTCAGCGATGTGGATGTCTGTCACTTTGTGGAATGTCATGAAGACAGGAGCGAAGATGGTGTTCATCAAAACGCTGACTAACAATGCTACTCCTGCTTTGCCCCAGCTTAATTCTTTTGCGCCAAACCAAGCACCTGCTTCTGAAACGCCGAAGCCTTTTTCAAGTAATGTGACAGTGCCGCTCTTGAATATCGTCATGGCTGATGCGATGATGACGCCGAGGAATCCCCAGACGAGCATCTTTGGTACAAGACCGAAGCCTTTTTCAATGTAGCAGCCTTTACGAATTCTTAAAGCCAACATTTCACCAAATGTGCCTAAGATGGCGAACTTGAAGAAACTCATTATCATGCCGTGCTCGGCAGTCATGTTGTTGAACCAATCCATCGCTCCAGGAACGAAGGCGAAAGTTCCGATGACTGCCAAGACAGCTAATGTGGTAATTATATCACCTTTTTTCATCTTACTTATTTTTCAATTCTAATTCTAGCGTCAACAGCGACGACGTTCTTTGGATTACCGAGTAATGGGTTCAAGTCCATTTCAGCGATTTCTGGAGCTACCATTACCAATGCGCTGACTCTTGCAACTTGTTCTGCGTAAATGTCAACGTTGACTGGTTGTTGGCCTCTGACGCCTTCCAAAATCTTGTAGCCACGTAACTTAGTTAACATATCTTTAGCTTCGCATGCTGTGATAGGAGCGATAGCATTTTGAACGTCTTTCAATACTTCGATGAAGATACCGCCTAAACCGAAGAATACTTGGTGACCGAATTTTTCGTCACGGATAGCACCGATGTAAACTTCTGTACCGTCGAGCATTGGATACATTTCAACAGCGTATGTTTCTGGGATAGCCATCAAGCGGTCGAATTCTCTGTCAACAGTTTCGATGTCGCGAACGTTCAAAGTAACGCCACCGACGTCTGACTTGTGGAGAGGACCAACGACTTTCATAACGAGTGGATAACCAACTTCGTTAGCGAAATCTAAAGCTTGTTGTTTTTGGTCAACGACGCGGATTTGTTTTTGAGCGATGCCTGCTGCGTCTAACAATTCGAAGATTTCATCTGGTCCGATGTAACCGTTTTCGCAGTTGTCGATGACTTTACGGATTCTTGCTTCGTCAACTTTTGGAAGTTCAACAACTTCAGCTTGTGGTTTTGGAGTGTGGTAAATCTTGCACAATGCGTTGCCGAATACA
>JAZRNQ010000098.1:0-3203 GCA_045648285.1 Bacteroidales bacterium
TCAGCAAGTGATTAGCCAACTGCTCAAATGCCCGTATATATTTTATCTTATGTCGCTGCTCGATATCGCGCTTGAGTATGTTGTCGACAAGATTACTTACATATCCCTTCTTATTCTTCTTGTGTAGGAGTTCCGGAAAACTGCCATATTCCGGATACAAAATTACTTTCAACTGCCATATTCCGGACAGAAACCACCTATCCAACTGCCATATTCCGGATAAAATCGAGATTCAGACTGCCATATTCGGCAGCAACATATAGTGCCACCGGACCGAAATTCCACGCCTTTGTAGATTCAAAAGAAGTCAGGCTACCTGAAATGGTTCCTCAAGTGGGCTACAGAAAAATGAAAAGAATCCTGATTCTTGAACAGAGGTATCCCACCTAGCATCGTCATGAAATGGACCGGCCACAGCGACTACAAGTCAATGAAACCATACATAGACATCGCCTACGAGATCAAAGCCAGCGAAATGAACAAGATGAACTTTATGGATTGATTTACACGATTTTACGAACAGGTCTTATTTTTTAATCAACACCCTCCATCTACCATTCTTCCGACCATCATCCCTAAGTACGTAACCCTTCTTTTGTAGCTGCCCTAAATTATATTTCACCCCTTCAAGTGTTAATCCGAGACGTTCCGCAAGTTCCTCACGTTTAATGAACGGATCCTCAATAAGGATATCTATTACAGCCTGAGCCTTCTCTCCAATCTTCTTTAGTGTAGGATTTTGCCCCTTTGGTGTAGTATTTTCAGTCTTTGGTGTAGACTCTCTATTAATTATAGCTGCAAAATCTTCATCCGATAAGCCGTAATTAACATTAGGGATTATCGTAAAGAACGACGATGGGTCTGATTCAAAATACGGCTCATTACTTGGGCTATAGGTTTTTAATTCCTCAGTTAAGTTCTTGATTTTACGAAGTCCCGACCCGCGCTTCTCCATATAATTCAACTGAGTAAACACATCTGACGCCTCTTTATCTCATAGACTCTGGCTACCGCCTCAGGATCCGTGGCATCACATCCGATCCCCCAGACTGTATCTGTAGGATATAATATCACTCCGCCCTTGCGCAGGACCTCGACAGCTTTCTGAATTTCTTCCTTCATAGTGATTGTTTCTTAAAGGAACATTGCCATATAGATTGGAATATACTCTACCCCGTTCTCTCGTTTGTAATCTTTCGTATATATAAGGTATCTATTCATAATACGATCAGAGTACTTTGCGCAGAACTGATCAAGAGACTTATGGGTTTTATATCCTGAAGACTTCACCTCAATAGGCGAAATCTTGTGCTTGTCTGTAAAGATAAAATCTACCTCATAGTACTTCTTGCCTTCTGCATATGGAATGGTGTGATAGAACAAATTCTTACCGGTCGCAGTCAGCATCTGGGCCACCATGTTTTCATACACATAACCAAGATTGGTGCTGAGCTTATCATTTAAGAGTTTTTCATAAATGACGTTTTCGGTAACATCGTTATCCTTGAAAGCCAATGTCACGAACAGTCCAGTATCGGACGCATACATCTTGAAGCATTCCGGATCCTTTGTCAATGCAAGTCCAACATTCGGGTCATTGGAATGATATGCCACATTCGTTGTCTTCGAATCAGCCATATCATTGATGATTCCGAGAACCCTGTCGACCTTTTCATCCGGTATGGCAGAACCGACTTGATAACGAGATGCATTACGGCTCAACTGCGCAGGTATTGCATCATACAGTGCCTTCGCTCTTCCAGAAGAATCGAGTTTGATGAAATCCTCCTCATAGAGCGATATGATATCTCTCTTAGCCAGATCAACAGCTGCAAAGTTGTTTGTCTTTATGTACGCGGCGACCGCCTGTGGCATACCTCCTACCAACATGTACATGCGGAAATCGCGCATCAACTTACGATGTGCCGCCTGGCCCAAAGACATCTTCTTCTCAAAAGCAGTTCGTAGCAACGGTATTGTAGCAGTGTCTCCCAATGCCCACTTGAACTCCTCGTAATCCATTGGATACATGCTGACCTTCGTCTCCTCACTTGGAATGAGAATCTTTTTACTCTTTGACTTGACGGAGATCAAGGAACCGGTCTCGATGTAGTCATACCTATGATCTTTTACAAGATGCTTTATGGCTTGTCTTGCAAGGGGCTGCAACTGTACCTCATCAAATATGATGAGTGACTCTCTTTCATAAAGAGTTTTCTGAAAGATGAATTGCAGTCTTATGAAAATATAGTCGAGGTCTGATATATCTTTGAACAGGTCATGTACTTCCTGAGAAACCTTCGAGAAGTCAATGAGTATATACGACTTATATTCACGACGGCCGAACTCTTCTGCTATTGTGGATTTGCCGACACGTCGGGCTCCTTCAATCAACAAAGCGCTATCACCGTTACGTTCCTGCTTCCATTTGAGCATTGTGTCATAAATCTTTCTCCTGAAAGGGGGCATCTTGTCTTCCATAATTTCTTTAATTTCCACCAAAATTACATCTTTATATATTCCCCACCAAATTTATTTCTTCATTTTGCCGTTTTCCACCAAATGTTTTACAGGGATTTGCCAGTTTCCACCGTTTTTTGCGATTCAATTGTACCGGACTCGAAAAGTAAGATGTGGTAAATTTATATCTCGTTTAAATTATCTGAACCCTCATATTGAGGTCGTTCATCAATGATTTTAAAGTATGGATCCATTGCCATCATAGCTTCTTTGATCGCCAATGCATCCGACTTACCAAACCATAACCTTAGCACATACATATCCTTCATGGATAAGTCGCCTACAGTTTCAACGCCCTTTGCAATGAGCTTGTCTATAATGGAATCGTTAAGATTCAATACACGAATGGATAGTTTGAACTTTTCCTCGACCAGAATAGTTTTGAAATAATCCTTTGAATGAGCGATATCATGCAAGGCTGGGGTGATTTCTATGATTGATGCATCAGCACATTCTACTTTTTGCGCTAAGTACCTGATAGTCCCTTCCAGCTCCGCCAATCTGGATCTTACACGATCTGAAGCAGTCAGATCATCTTTCAAATCAAGACCATAGTTAAACATCTTCCATATCCCGCTCTCAACTTTGTTAAAACAATCAACGAGATTCCTGTAAGACATCTGGCCCTTTGTATCAGACTCATACATTTCAGGGTCTTCAACCGGATCATATCCATATCCAAA
>JAZRNQ010000099.1:0-13574 GCA_045648285.1 Bacteroidales bacterium
CCAATTCAAAGTAGTCGTATATAGCCTTTGGCAGTAACAACTTCAACGGATCTTCTATCTTCTCTTTTATATTTATCATAACACAAAGATACTTACTTTTTCACAAAATTCCCCACTGGAAATTAGGACTGAGCCAAAAAACTCAGACGCCACAGGGCGTGACGTCTCTACAATTCCTAATCAAAATAATTTGTTTTATTCCTAAAATGTCAAAAATAGGAATAATATATGTATATTTGTTGCATTAAAAATCACAAAATAGGAATAATATGAAATATATTAAAGTTTCGGAAGCGGCAACTAAATGGGGAATCTCGGCAAGACGAGTAAGACTATTGTGCGAGCAAGGTCGTATTGCAGGGGTAGAGAGGAAAGGCAATCTGTATATGATTCCAGAAGATGCAGAACGACCTATAGATGCAAGGACTTATGCAAAGACAAGCCTCAAGAAATCATACACTCCTATTTTAGAACAGATCAATTCGTTTAAGAAAACTTTGGATTCATGCCGTCCATTGACTCCAGCAGAAGTTGAGGCAATTAAGGAAGTTTTCCTCGTTGAACATACCTATAACAGCAATGCAATTGAAGGCAACACTCTCACTTTGCAAGAAACCGCCCTCGTACTTCAAGGTGTTACCATCGACAAAAAGCCTCTGAAAGACCATTTGGAAGCAGTTGGTTACAAAGAAGCTTTCCAATATATCGAAGAACTCGCAAAGCAAGATAAAGACTTATCTGAATACGACATAAAGAGCATTCACAACTTGGTATTAGCAGACCGCCCTGAAGACAGAGGCACTTTCAGACGTGTCAATGTTCGCATAGCTGGAGCATTGACTAATCCAGTCCAACCTTACTTGATAGAACCAAAAATAGAGGAATTACTAAATAATTATAAGGTATGGAGTGAAACAATGCATATCGTTGAGCGTGTCGCAATTTTCCATTTACAATTCGAGAGCATACATCCATTTATTGACGGCAACGGCCGTACAGGCAGACTAATAATGAATCTTCAGCTTATAAAAGAAGGTTTGCCTGCTATCAACATAAAGTTTGCAGACAGAAGAAAATATTATGATGCCTTTGATGAATATTCAAGAACAGGCTCAACTGAAGCAATGATAAATTTAGTGGGAGAAGCTGTTATATCAAGATTAAGAGAGATGATTGAGATGATAAAATAGTCAAAAATACTGTTTAACAATAATTTAAATATCTATCTAACAATATCCGTTGTGGTTTTCCTATCACAACGGATATTTTTTGATTTTAACGAAACAATGTCCCAAAGAGTGTTGTTCGTTTGAATTTTATTTATAAATTTGCGGTGCTATTGGATAAATAGCAGACATATTGAAAGTGTTTTCGCAGTCCTTGTTAGAAAATGTGGAAGTTTTCAGAAGTAAAGGAATACGAACAGCACTCACTCCTTGTATAGCTATGTGGCTATGCACTCTCTGTGCATATACCTCATACTGTTCAAGTGTGGGGCATTGTATCGTTTATTTTACTTCAGGTATTCCACAACCTTCTAACAGATAAACGTGAAGCAACTCCACACTTTCTTTTTTTTATAAACCGACATTTTGGAGTTGGATGCCGTAAAAAAAGATAAAGGTATGGGACTTTTTAACTTTAGCAACAACTTTGAAGTTGTAGTCAATCATCCAAGAGAAGTAGTTTACAAACAATTCACTTCTTACATCGCCAAGAAACATTGGGCTATCGTATCATCTGAAGAAGCAGAGAAAATTTCTTTTCAAACGAAGATGACATTGATTTCTTATCCAATAGATTTTGAAATTGTATTTCAATCTATTGATGAAAACTCTACAAATCTTATCGTTAGTGCGAGTGCTGGTCATCTCGACTTAGGCAGGAGTAAAAAGATTATAGATGAAATCGTAAAAGAATTTAAATAATTAAATTCAACATTATGAAAAGTATTTTTAGATTATTAGCGATAGTGGCAGTAATTACGCTTGGTATTGCAACATTCTCATGTACAAGTTCACCAGCAGGAACTTATGTAGAATATCCAAATACAGACAGGAGAATAACCAGAACATACGTCCTAAACGAAAATGGTTCAGCTACCGTAACTTTTAATGGTATAGACGCCCTAAACCGAATCAGTACAGATACAGAATACGGATATTGGGAGAATGGTAATGGATATATAAAAGTTGTCTATGATGATGGTTATTATCACGCTTACATTGATTTGAACGAAAATATGGTTTATCATGGACTTAAATATTACCGTTCTCGCCAAGGTGGAACTGAATGTAAAAGAATCAACTAATCATTAACCACATCAAAACTCAACATTATGAACACAAATAACAAATCAAAAAGCAATTTAAATCATTCAATTAATGATGACAAGCACTCACACCTAATACGATAAAGTAAATATTCACGTAGATGAGAATCTTATTTGTGAGAATAATAGATTAGGTGGAATTGACATTAACAGCGAAATACAAAAATTTCTTGAGGATACAAATGCTAAAGAATTTGTATTTAAGATAATTAAGTAATACTATTTATTAACAATAAAAAATCAAATTATGGGAATTATTTTAATCGTAATATCAGTCATTCTTTTTATAGTAGATTGGGTAATTTTAATGTTCTCACAAGGTACAAAATATACTCCAGGACCAGGGTTACAAAAGATTAGCCTTGCTTTAGGCATCATTGGTGTAATTTTATTATTTTTTGATATATAATATATCAGATAATATATCAGTACAAAATATAAATCTATAAAAATAAAATATGAAATCAGTAATCAAACTATTAGTGATAATGTTTATTTGCATGAATGTTACATCATGTACATTAAACCCAAAAATAACAATGGACCCATACCAAGATGCCCAAACTTGTATAGAGCTCTATAAAAGAGATAAGGCAAAAGGCACTGCTTATATGCAAGAAGTCGTCACTACTTACTATATGCAAGGCAAACATGACGGGCATGACAAATTCGCCTCCATTGTAACAGAAAAAATGGCAGAAATAGATTTACAATAACAAACAATTAAAACAATTAAGTATGAAAGCATTTAAATTTTTAGTAGCATTATCAGTTATAATTGCTTTTTGCAGTTGTTCATCAAAAGAATCACAACTTGTAGAACGTGGACAAAGATTTATATTGAATCAATTAAATAATCCATCGTCCGCAAAATTTATTTCTTCAACATCTAGCGATAAAATAGAATCGCTTTTAATTAGTTGGGGTGTTACGCTTGAAGAAAAACATGACGCTATAATGTTGGAAGTTGAAGGAAGCAATGCTTACGGAGGAAGAGTACGTAAAAGTTATTGCGTATTTTTTGTAAATGGTAATCCTATTGATTATGCTGACGCTGAAGATTTAAACAGAGTGAGCATTCATCAATATATTACCACAATGAAACAGTTTAGAGGTTGGTGATAATAAAAGTATCATTAAAAAATCATTTACATCCAAACGAGGCTCTCAAACATAAATGAGAGTCTCGTTTTGTATCATAGCCGTTTTGTATCATTTATTTGTATAGAGTAAGGTATAGCACTGTTATATTCTTGTTCTTTTAAAACAAAAATGGTACAAAACACATATATTGCAAACAAAGACTCTCGATATTATTTCGGGAGTCTTTGTTTTACCCTATCATTCTGCTGTCATCAACCTTGAATTTATACATTCCTGTTTCATACGCAATTCGTCCAAGAACAATCCATTTGTTCATACCTTTTTCTTCCGCCCATACCGTATAGACTTTTTGAATATCTATAGGATTCATACGCACTTTAGGGGCATCTTTCCATTCTTTATTAGGTATCAACGCATTTGCCGCATACTCATTTGCCTCTCTCTCGCCAGCTCTTTCATTGTCATATTCAGGAATGCTTAATTTACAGTTTTGTTTTGAAGCATCTTTATAATGTTTGTATATATGGCCAATCTCATGCATCAACGCAAAAGCAAAACTGTCAATCTTGTTATATCTTCTCGTTAAAATAATATATGGCATTCCATTTTCAAAATATGAATATCCATCAACCGAAGCCTTGTCTATTTTCTCTATTATACAAAAAGCTATGCCATATTTTGACAATATATTTTTCACTATAGTTTCTGTATTTTGGTTTTCATGCAAAGCCTTGCTTAATTCGCTTACCAACATCGGCTCATCATCTCTTACGAATGTTCCTTCTACAACAAGCGACTTTGCTTTAGTTTCTGCCAATATCTTCCACGTCATCAGCATTCGCACATCTTGCCCTGTCTTTGCTGATTTCTTAAATTTACCAGCATATTCCAATTGCAACTCTGCTGGTTTAGGAAGTCCACAAATTTCTTTAAGACATCTAAGGTTTTCAACTGCAGATTCTGCCAACATCCCAAGTCTTTTAAGCAATATCTTCACATCAAACACCTCATTATAAAGCTTCAATGCATTAAGTGCCTTTTGTTCCTCAACACTTTTTTGCTCTATAACGCTCATATCATATTCGTATTTAACCTGCATATTCACTAATGAAATCGCAGAAATACCCAACGTTTCTTCAATCTTAGTAGCAATTGCTTTGGTCAGCGTGCGCTTTCCTTTTATAAGCTCGCAAACATGAGACCTTTGCATACCTATCATTTCAGCAAATTCCTTCTGAGAAATCCCTCTTTCTTCCAACTCATACTTCAATATAGTACCAGGATGAGTCGCTATCCAAGTCGTAGTATTTTCATTTCTTGTTGCCATAATGATCTTCATTTATTTCAATTAGTGAAATCTGTATTCCATCTTCTGTCTCTTTGAACAGCAGCCGCTCAACTCTACCATTGATTATTCTCACAGAACTCAATGAGACATGTTTCAATTGTTCATAATGTAAAAAACTAAAATCCTTTAACTTAGACACATGCTCCAGAGAACAAAATAAGTTATATATATGCGTAAGTTTTGTTACGAACTTTTTATCACGAGCAAACTTCTTATATTTTCCCTTATTCTTACCTTTAAAAATAAGTTCTCTCAAATCATCATCAAGTATTTCTACCTTCAACATAGATTCCAATAAAATGTTTTTGATTCCAGTGCAAAGTTAAAAATAAATTCCCAATAACATGGAACTTTTTATCAGTATTTTTTAATCACTATTATATTTTCACAAATAAAAGTCTTTTCTACAAATCGATTTTTAAAAGATTTATGTTTTTTTCTAACTTTGCAAATTGAAACAAAATACTACATCTAAAACATTTTGTTGAATATATCATTATACTATCATGAAAGCATTACTCGGTTTAACCTTAGCAGAAATACAGGAAATCGTCAATCAACACGGTTTGCCTAAGTTCACAGCCAAACAATTGACAGAATGGCTCTACAAAAAACATACTGGCAGCTTCGATGAAATGACAAACCTCTCTAAAGCAACACGTCAGCTTCTCTCCGAAAATTACACTACCGGCTACCGTAACTACGAAACCGTCCAAGAATCGAAAGACGGAACAAAGAAATATCTCTTCCCTGGCGCCGACAACTTCATCGAATCTGCATACATCCCTGATAAAGAACGTGCAACATTATGCGTCTCTTCTCAAGTGGGCTGCAAGATGAACTGCCTCTTCTGCCAGACAGGCAAACAGGGTTTCCAAGAGAATCTTCCTGCAAGTGATATTCTTAATCAAATACTTAACCTTCCTGAATACGAGAAACTCACCAACTACGTATTCATGGGAATGGGCGAACCGATGAACAACTACGACAACCTCATGCGCACTCTCAACGTGATGACATCCGACTGGGGTCTCGCCATGAGTCCAACTCGTATCACAGTGTCGACAGTAGGTGTTATACCTTATATGAAACGTTTCTTAGATGAGTCTAAATGCAATCTCGCCGTTAGCCTCCACTCTCCTTTCCACGACGAAAGAATGAAGATTATGCCAGTGGAAAAAGCATATCCAATACGCGAAGTCATCCACGCAATTCGTCAGCACGACTGGAGCGGACAACGCCGCGTGTTCTTCGAATATATCGTATTCAAAGGCCTTAACGACACTTCAGATCATATTAAGGAACTCGCGAAACAACTTGGCAGTCTCCGTTGCAGAGTCAACCTCATCCGTTTCCACGATATCCCTGGCGTCAACCTCAAAAGTCCGACAATGGATGACATGGAACGCTTCCGCGACAGACTCAACGACAAAGGCATCATCGCAACTATCAGAGCATCACGCGGACAAGACATCGACGCTGCCTGCGGTTTGCTTTCAACGAAAAATAAATTGGTTTAAGGTTTAAAGTTTAAGGTTTAAGGTTCATAAACTCATTGACTTATTTGACTTATTGACTTATTGACTCATAAAAAATGGCTGACAAAAATTTCGTGCGTTCGATGTTCAACAACATCGCTCCTACTTACGACAAACTGAATCATATTCTTTCTCTTAACATCGATAAGATTTGGAGGAAGAAAGCCGTTAAACGCATTTGTAAGAATCTCAAAAACTCAGAAACTCAAAAACCCAGAAACTCAGAAGCTCATGTTCTTGACGTGGCTTGCGGCACTGCGGATTCTAGCATCACTTTGGCAAAGGCCGGCGTTCCTTTCGTGACTGGCGTCGATATTTCTGAAGGAATGATAAAAGTCGGGGAAGAGAAAATCAAATCTTTAAACCTCAACAACATAAACCTTAAAGTGGAGGATTGTGAAAATCTCAGCTTCGAGGATAATAGTTTCGACTCTGCTTTCATCGCCTTCGGAATAAGAAATTTTGAAGACAAAAAGAAAGGATTGAATGAACTACGTCGCATCTTGAAAGACAACGGACACCTTCTTATATTAGAACTCTCTGTCCCTCAAAACAAGATTTTACTTTCATTGTATAAATTATATTTCCTTCATATTCTTCCTTTCATCGGCAAGAAAATCTCCGGCGACAGCAAGGCTTACACTTATCTTCCTAACTCTGTCATGAACTTTCCAAAACCTAAAGAGTTTATGGCTATGATGGAAGAATGTGGTTTCAAGAATGTAAAACAAAAAGCACTGACATTCGGACTCTGCAGAATCTACGAAGGATTTGTTTAATTCATAATTCATAATGCATAATTCATAATTAATTAAAACAAAGACTGTTGTCTATTGACTAAAAAATTAAAATTATGTTAAAAAACATTAAAAAATGGTTTGAGATTATCAGGGCGAAGACTTTGTTAGTCTCGATGGCGTCTGTCATTATGGCGATAGCATTGGCTTTTGAAAGTCATGAAAATCAATGGCTACCAGCTATTCTTTGTTTATTATTCGCGATGTTGGCTCAAGCGACATCAAACGTGGCTAACGACTACGCTGACTATAAAACCGGCTGCGACAACGAGAACAGCCTCGGTCCAGATAGAAAACTCGTAAGTGGCGAAGTATCAATAAAAACCATCACGAGAGCCATCATAATATTAGCTACTTTTTGTTTCTTAATCGGCTTCAGCTTGATTTATTGGGGCGGCTGGATATTACTGCCATTCGGATTATTGATAATGGCTGTCGCATTCTGCTATTCCATGGGACCTTTCCCTTTATCATACAATGCCTTAGGCGATGTCGCAGTGATATTATTCTTTGGAATAGTTCCAATAACCTTCACCTATTATATATTGACAAAAGAAATCAACTGGGAAATCATAACGGCTGGAATCGCAATGGGACTCGTTGTAGATGAATTACTTATAGTGAACAACGTACGTGACGAGATAGAAGATAAACAATTTAATAAAGTCACCACAGTAGGATTATTCGGAAGCAATTTCATGAAAAAAATATTCTTATTTAATCCTTTGATTGCTTGCGGATTAGGTTTTTATTTCATGAGAGATATCTGCGATTACAAAACATGGGCAATCGCGATAATTCCATTGCTGATTTATTCTGTCAGTGTTTATATCAAATTAGAGAAATACAAAGGCAAGCAGCTCAACGCATTATTAGGTCAGGCTTCATTAGAAGCATTGATATTTGCCTTGACAATCGTTGTTGTCACCTTATTATAATCATTCGTAAATCTCAGATTCTTCGACGAGATTATTAAGCAAAGCATAAACAGTGAGACCGGAAACAGATTTGATTCCGGTTTTTTTGACGATATTTTTACGATGCGTTATGACAGTATGAACAGAGATATTCAACATATCAGATATATCTTTGTTTGTCATACCTTTAGCAACGCAAACCAAGACATCGACCTCACGATTTGACAAGTCGACGCTTTCGTTTTGAGCAGAAGCTTCGTCATTATTATTCTGAAGATTAAGCATCTTATTAATAACTTTCTGCTTATTGTCACCAAGTTCAATAACTTCCTTAAAATTCTTTAAGATATTTTTGTCGACGTAAGAAGTAACGAGAGCCACACGATTGATATTAGGATAGCTTTGCGTCATTTGTCTAACAAAAGCATTTAGCATATAACCCAACATCATGGGATTGATAATCAACACATCAGGACTATGCATTATTATCTTATCCTGCAAATCATCAATATTATCAACTATTGAGGCAACGACAATCTGATTCATATCATTGAAGAAAGAAGACAATCCGGTGCTTATTATTGGGGAAGATTCTGCTATAAGTATTTTCATGACTTTCATAGCATTATCCCTCCATCATTTCTACGAATGGCACAAGCACACGTTCTTCAACCAAAGTGTGACATCTCAGGTCGGAAGTAACTTCCATAATATCCAGTGATATTTCAATTCTCTCTTTTGGGAAAATATTTGCAGGAAGATATTTGATAAGGATATTCATCAAATCGTTGAGTTTGTCTTCGATATTACTATGATTTGACTCGAATTCATGTATTGAAAAATCAGGAGTCAAAGTTTTATCACACAACGACTTAATATAAGGAAACACCACTTCTTCTTCATATTTGAAATGGTTTTCCACCTCTTCTTTATATTCATTAAAGAAACGATTTATAGTGTTGCCGAATCGTGCAGGACAAGCCTCAACGATACGTTTGAGATGAGACTCGATGTGAGGCAGTCTTTCCTTCAAATAATATTTATGAGACTCTGAGAGATACGACAATATTGCGTTTGCATCTACAGACTTGATATCGTCTTTAGAAGGAATAAATTCTGGATTTGAATATAAATTACAGATTAACAAAAAGAATGACGGCGACACATTAGCTTTTTCGCATACTTCCTTGACATTTTGGTCGCCGAAGCCTAGTTCAATTCCAAATCGTGAGAGAGTGAGCATCAGTGTTGGATTAGATATCACCAGCTCAGCCATTTTAGTGTTTTCAGTAAAAAATGAGTTTGTATAGTTCATAATGTATAATGTATAAATGAAAAATGAGTCAATCTTCTATAAGCCAACTAGTGCTACTTATAGACTTATTGACTCATAGTCTTATAGTCTTTCTTTGAGCCACATGACGGACTCGAACCGTCGACCTACGCATTACGAATGCGTTGCTCTACCAACTGAGCTAAAGTGGCTTTTTGAACTTTGAACCTTGAACTCTGAACTTTGAACTTTGAGCTAAACTGTTCAAAGTTCAAGGTTCAAAGTTCTGAGTTCTGTTTGCAAAGATACTATTTTTTTCCTTTTCAGATTTATTTCTGAGGAAGTTGGAATGTATCTTTTAATGTCACTGTTCTGTTGAATACCAAATGTTCGGCTGTGCTTTCCTTGTCAGCAGTGAAGTAACCTATTCTTTGGAACTGGAAGTGGTCGAGAGGTTTTGCGTCGGCAAGGAATTTCTCTACATAACACTCTTTTCTTATTTCCAATGAGTTAGGATTTATCACTTGTTTCATAGCTTCGAGTGATGAACATTGTTGTTCCTCTTGAATCTTAGCTATGGCTTCACGAGGATTTTCGCTCATCCATAATCTGTCGTACAATCTGACTTCAGCTTGGATGCAGTGGTCACAGCTTACCCAATGTAAAGTACCTTTAACCTTGCGATTTGCGCCTGCCATGCCGCTCTTTGTGTCTGGGTCGTATTCTGCATAGACTTCAACGACATTACCGTTTTCATCTTTCTTACAGCCAGTACACTTCACGATGTAAGCGTTCTTCAAACGTACTTCGTTACCAGGTGTCATGCGGAAATATTTCTTAGGAGCGTCTTCCATGAAGTCCTCACGTTCCATCCACAATTCGCGTGAGAATGTGATGTTGTGTACGCCTGAGTTTTCATCTTCTGGATTATTGACAGCTTCCATTTCCTCTGACTGACCTTCAGGATAGTTTGTGATGACGAGTTTCACTGGATTGATGACAGCTGAAACACGTGTTGCGCGAGCGTTCAAGTCTTCACGGATTGTGCTTTCCATAAGTGCGAAGTCGTTGACAGCTTCGTATGTTGTATAACCGATTTTGTCGATTAATTTATGAATTGACTCTGGAGTGTAGCCACGACGACGGAAGCCGCAGATAGTAGGCATTCGTGGGTCGTCCCAGCCGTTGACGAGACCTTCTTTCACAAGGATGAGAAGGTTACGTTTGCTCAACAAAGTATAGTTGAAGTTCAACTTATTGAACTCATATTGACGTGGACGATGGTCATCGAGGTCTTTTTGTTCTTTAAGTTCATCGATGAAATAATCATATAAAGGACGGTGAACAACGAACTCGAGGGTACACAATGAATGAGTAACGCCTTCAAAATAATCGCTTTCGCCATGAGCGAAGTCATACATAGGATAAGCATACCATTTGTTTCCTGTGCGATGATGTGGAGTCTTCACCACGCGATAGATGATAGGATCGCGGAAGTGCATATTTGAATTCGCCATGTCAATCTTAGCGCGAAGCACCATTTTGCCTTCTTCAATCTCGCCGCTGTTCATCTTGTGGAAAAGCTCTAATGACTCTTCAACAGGACGATTGCGATATGGGCTTTCGATGCCAGGAACGGTAGGAGTTCCTTTTTGAGCAGCTATCTCTTCTGAACTTTGTTCGTCGATGTAAGCCTTGCCTTCTTTGATGAGACGGATTGCAAAATCCCAAAGCTGTTGGAAATAATCAGAAGCATAATATTCGTTTGCCCATTGGAAACCAAGCCATTGAATATCTTCTTTGATTGAATCAACATATTCAACATCTTCTTTTGTAGGGTTAGTATCATCAAAACGAAGATTACAAACGCCATTATATTTTTTTGCGATACCGAAGTCTAAGCAGATAGCTTTAGCATGACCTATATGAAGATAGCCATTAGGTTCTGGAGGGAAACGGGTTTGAACACGACCGTCGTTTTTACCATTTTGCAAATCCTCAACAACCTTAGCCTCAATGAAGTTCAGAGATTTTTTTTCTTCTTTTTCAATTTCTTTGAAATCACTCATATCTTTAAATTTTATCTGCAAAAATAAGAATAAAAATCGTGGTCTATGTTATTTTTTTGTAAAAAAATCATACGACAAAATGCATATCTTTGCATAACTTAAAACTGAAAGAAAATGAGAAGAATAATCATTGCTACAATATTGATATTGTCGTTTATCAATGTTTTCCCAAACACCAATAATGAAACGAACTCGACAATTGAAATCACTGAAAACCATAATCAATACGACAAGCTTATTGACCTAGCAAAGACTTATTTCAACAAAAACACCGAATACGCTTTCAACTGCGCATACAAAGCATATAGGATTGCGGAGGAACGCCAAGACCATAGAAAGTCCGCTGAGAGCAATACGATAATGGGAGACATCTTCAAGGAAAACAATTCGTTCCCAACAGCGATAAGTTACTACGAAAAAGCAATAGAAAACCTGATAGCCATAAAAGACTACCACACCATATATAAATTATATATCAAAATCGCCAAGCTTTACCAAAACGGAGAGTTCGAAAGCAAGTGGAGCGTTGAAGCTATGAACAAAGCATTAAAATATGCTCAACTAATTAACGAACCTAGTACATATAATGAGATATATTTGGCTATGGGTGAAATATATTGCTCTCAAGGAAACTGCATATTAGCTGAAAATTATTTCAACAAAATCATAAAAAACAATATCAACAAAAGCAATATTCTACCTATTTCCATCGCTATGTCCGACAAGGCGAAAATCTATATAAAACAAAAAAAATATGAAGAAGCCATATCTCTAATCGATTCATCTTTATACCTGTGCATCAGAGAATTCAATGACAGCTTGCAGGTAATCAACTATGCATATAAAGCTCAAATATTCGATTCTTTATCCGACTTTGAATCTGCAAGAAAGAATTACCGACAATCGGCAATACTAGCTTATGAAATAGAAGATTTCTACAACTGCGGCAAAAGCATGTTCAGCCTGGCACATTTATACCAAAGAAACGATAAACATAATGAAGCAATTAACGTATACAGAATAATCAGCGACAGCACAATGAAATATCACATGTTTGAGATATGCTATCAATCGTGTTACCAACTATCAAAATGCTATGCCTCATTAGGACAATACGAAAAAGCATACGACTACTTCAACAAATATGATATATATTACGACTCTGCATACGCAATATATCAAGACAAGAAAATCGAAGAACTTCGTAACAGCTACCTTTTATCATTAAATGTCAACGAATTAAAAACTAAAGAGATAGAAGAAGAAAACATAAGAGACAACAGAAACGAATGGAAATTATTCATATCTATTATCATTGTCCTGATGATGATTTCCATCACATTCATCATTTTATATTCCACTAGCAAAGCCACTTCTCATAAAAATGAAGTCACCACTTACGAGCAACAGCACAAGATCGACAAAATTGAGAACGACCTGATGGAATACCAATTAAAAAACAACAGAGAGCTGACAATGAAATTGGCTTTCCAATTGAAATCATACCTACAGGTTATAAATCCTATAAAAGACGAACTCAAAAACGCAATAGAGCTTCCTGAAAGCGAACATAAAAACAAGATTAAAAACATTTACCAGTATTTGCAAAACAACACCTATGTTTTCAACAATGCAGAAAATCTGAACAAACAAATAGATAAAGTCTACAAAGACTTCCTGAACAGACTGGAGGAGAAACATCCTGGACTGACAAAAGCAGAGAAAAAACTATGCACTCTGTTATACGTTAATATGTCAAGCAAAGAAATCGCTACAATAACCAATAGCACTATCAGAACCATAGAAACCTCCCGATATAGATTAAGAAAGAAATTTAACCTTTCAAGAGACGAAGATATTGTCAGTTTTTTGCAAAAAATATAAAATTTTCAAATAAAATAAATACTACATTTACAAAATACGAAAAAAAACAAAAATAATTTAAAACATAGTAATCATATAAAATTTATTTCTATGATTTTCAAGATATAAATAAAAATAATGTAGTATTAAATTAAAAAAATTAAGTATAAAAAATAAGTCAAAAAATTCAAAAAAAGGCTGACACAAACTCAACACTATTGACATGTTTATAAAAATCGTATCTTTGCATCATACAAGTACTAAACATTCTCTATAGCTTTGTAAGTAGTTTGGTTTATTAATGCAATTGGGCGCTCCCCGCGCCCTTTTTTT
>JAZRNQ010000100.1:0-7973 GCA_045648285.1 Bacteroidales bacterium
AAGAAATAGTCCAGACTACAACGGCTTAGCATTACGGATGAAGCCGGCTTGTGTAAAAGCAAGAGTAGCAAGAAAATCCCGTGGACAGAAATGTCCGTACGGGTTCGATTCCCGTCCGGAGCACGTTAATAGCCCTTCTAGGTAACTAGGAGGGCTATTTTTTGTATACTTACCTCTATAAATGAACAACAGAATGGCACATTAGGTGGATATATTTGCTCCAAAAGTTGAGACCATGGCGACAAAAAGGACTAAAACAGACTATGAGAATGCAGCCAAGACATCTCAGAGCATTGCTGGGATGTGCAGGTACTTTGGATTAAAGCCTTGTGGAGGGAATTATAAAATCATACACAAGGCCATAAAGGAATACGACCTGGATATTAGTCATTTTACTGGGCAAGGATGGAATACAGACCTCCATTTCAAACCAACTGAGGCCAAACCCATAGAGGACATTTTAGTCGCAGATTCCAATTATCAGTCATACAAGCTCAAAAGAAGACTAATTCAAGAAGGTTTCAAAGATAATATCTGTGAAAGATGCTGACGATCCGAATGGCAAGGGGCTCCGATTCCTCTGGAACTACACCATATAAATGGTAACAACAGAGATAATCGGCAAGAAAATCTAACTCTCTTATGTCCCAATTGCCATGCTCTTACTGAGAGCTACAGAGGTAAAAACAAAAGTCGCTGATTGCTGGTAAATCCGTCTCTCGGATGAAGAAGAACTGTAGGTCTTTGCAAAGATGAAAGAGCTTGGATACTACAGCATTTCAGCACTCATCCACCGTCATGCTAACAGGATTAGACTCATCGTCATCGAACTCGTTGGCAAGTTGGAATATCTGATCAAGCTGCTTGGGGAGTCACATGAGAAAACTCAATAAATTCGAACACCTACACCCTATTGTGCTTTAAAATGGCACAATAGGGTTATACCTTTGCACTATCAATCAAAAGCAACTGGGATTATCATGAGGTACGCAGAAAAGGTAATGCTCCATCAGATGGTGCAACAAACATTCACAGAAAGAAAGGCTTACGATGCCTTCTCGGATAGAGCAGACAGGAGGTTGTGGTTTATGAAAAAATCTCAACTCCTTGGCAGCCTAAGCGATATTATCGAGCGGTATGAATTTGAAAATCAGGTTATAAGAAAAATTGCTGACAGAGAATACTCCGAGTTGACCAGTAAAAAGGATTTGAATGAAGAGTCATCACGACTATACAATGCTCAGATCGAGTTATTGGAAGAAGTCGTAGAAACAAGAAAGCTGATGGCAGACACATTAAAGTCAGTAAGGAATTCCGTAACAATTTGGAAGCGTTACTCTTCAAAAGACGTAAATATGATGACAAGCCTGACCGACAAACTTATACCAACACTCCGTGACCTGTCTGATGTAGCAGGTCTCTTGGAAAAGTATGATAAGCCCTTTTATAGCAACAACCGTAAATTTCAATAGTTATGTTCAACACAAAATCAAAGAATCTCCACTTCGCACATTTTGACATTGCGGGGTTCTCCTATTGGGAGGGATGCATGGTCATGAACCAGCTTAAAATCGGTGACGAGGTACAGCTCGTACGAGAGGAAAACAACAAGTTTGATCCTTACGCAGTAGCGATCATGTTCGACGGATACAAGCTCGGCTACATCCCACGTACGAATAACGAACAGTTCTGCGCCCTTATGGATCAGGGACACTCAAACATCTTCGAAGCCCGCATCCAGCGCATCACTCCTGACAGCCACATGGAACATCAAGTCAGCGTAATCGTATACTTGAAGAAAGCTTAATTTCTTTTTGCTCATTGATTGCTCAGCCCAAAGGCAATATGCCGTCTGGATTTACGGCCACTGTTGCCTTTGAGGTTGGGTTTTCATTAAGTTTTTAGCAGGTGCCATTATTCAACAATGAAGATTTAAGAATAAATTGTCACTATCCGACAATTATAATTATCTTTGTATGATATTAACGCTGATTATGAACACAAACATATTGTTCCCAACGAGATTGCATCAATTAAGAGAAGAAAGAAGTCTCTATCAAAAACAAGTTGCTGAGGCATTGTCAATAGACACCCCAATGTATTGCCGCATAGAAAAAGGGGAACGCAAAGCAAAAAGAGAACAGGTAATTATGCTAGCAGATGCTCTGAATGCAGATAGAGAAGAACTGCTGGCTTTATGGTTGGCGGATCAAGTTACAACTGTCCTTTCCTCTGAAAAACCTATTGCCAACAAAGCTCTTTCAATTGTTAGCAAGCATATCAGCGAAATTAGATAACATCATGGCAAAGAACACAAAATACAGAATTATAGAACCAATACAGACACTTCTCGAAGAGAAGAAATCTTTGTATGGCCTCCGCACTTATGTCAGTCTTTTCAGTAGTGCAGGAATTGGATGTTATGGTTTTAAGGATGAAAACTTTCATTGTATTGCTACAGTTGAGCTGTTGGAAAGAAGACTAAAAATCCAACAGTTTAATAATAAATGCGTATATCCGGGTGGTTATATTTGCGGAGACATGACAGCTTCGGAAACCAAAGACAAGGTGTTTGAGCAGCTTGACATGTGGAAAAGGATTTATAATATCGATAGCTTAGATGTTCTTATCGCGACCCCACCATGCCAGGGGATGTCTGTTGCTAATCACAAGAAAGGCAACGAATTGAAAAGAAACTCCTTAGTAGTGGAATCCATAATAATGGTGCAAAGAATACTGCCGAAATTCTTTGTGTTTGAAAATGTCAGAGGATTCCTTAATTCTATATGTACCGACGTAGATGGACAGGATAAAAAAATTCGTGAGGCAATAGAGCATGACTTGGCTGGACATTATAATGTTCTCTACAAGGTTGTTAACTTCAAGGATTATGGAAATCCTTCAAGCAGAACAAGAACCTTAGTCATTGGCGTGAGAAAAGACATTAAAGAAGTCACACCACTAGACCTCTTTCCAAACAAACAACCAGAAAAGACATTGAGGCAGACTATCGGTCATCTCCCACCGCTTAAAACGATGGGAGAGATTTCACCAGATGATATTTATCATGGGTTCAGAAGCTATTCGCCAAGAATGGAATGTTGGATTGCTGATTTGAAAGAAGGGCAATCCGCCTTTGACAACACTGATCCTACAAAGATTCCTCACACGATCAAAGATGGGGTCATTGTATATAATGCACAAAAAAATGGGGACAAATATACCAGACAGTGCTGGGATAAGGTTGCTCCTTGTATTCATACAAGAAATGACATTATGGCCAGCCAGAACACGGTTCACCCGACAGACAACCGCGTATTTAGTATAAGGGAATTAATGCTAATGATGTCTGTTCCTGAGTCTTTTCAGTGGTCTGATATACCATTTGAAGCATTAAACGAGCTTAAAACAACCGAAAAGAAAGCTTTCTTGAAAAAGGAAGAAATGAACATTCGTCAAAACCTTGGCGAGGCTGTGCCTACAATCATTTTTAAGCAAATAGCGAAGAAAGTGAAATGGGCTTTGGCAAAGAACGAATTCACCGACACAGAAATTACCAACATTGTCAGGAAAAACGAATTACACATAACTGAGAATCTCGTTCAATTTATCAAAGCAAGAAAGAATCTTGGGTTTGCTTTTCTCTCTAAAGTTGCTGAACTAGCTAATTCACAGAGAGATGATAACGCTGCATACTATACGAGGCAAGACATATGTTACTCTATCATTAACGAGTTACCTGAAGCCGGCAAGTTTGAGTCTATCAAAATTTTGGAACCTTCTATTGGTGTCGGTAACTTCCTACCTGTTCTGATACAGAAGTATCAGGATGTAAAAACCGTCGTTATTGATGTCGTGGACATTGATCCAAATAGCCTTATCGTGTTGAGAGCACTTCTTGATACAATGATAATCCCGGGAAATGTAACTATAAATTTCATTAACGATGATTTTCTGTTACACGACTTTAATACAAAGTATGATATTGTAATCGGGAATCCGCCGTACAAGAAGATCACAAAAGAGAAAGATCTTCTTAGAAAATACAAATATGGATTGTATAATCAGGATACAAATAACATTTTTTCTTTCTTCATTGAAAAGTCACTGACATTAGGAGATTATATTTCTCTAATTGTGCCCAAAAGTCTAATCAATGCTCCTGAATTCAATAAAACACGAGAATTACTAAATAAGCACAGAATCACGAATATTTTCGACTTCGGTGAAAAAGGATTCAAAGGAGTTAAGATTGAAACAGTTTGCTTTATTGCACAACCTGGCAAGACTCCTAAAACTACGACCGTTGAATCCTACATTACAAATGAGCATATTGCATACAATCAGTCTTATATAACTGATTCGGCTTACCCGTATTGGCTGATCTATAGAAACGACGATTTTGACTCTGTAGCAGATAGGATGACGTTCAATATTTTCAAGGCATACCGTGATCGCAGTATAACTAAATCAAACACAAAAGAGACCGGCAAAGTTAGGGTGCTGAAATCAAGAAACATCGGAGATAATACAATTATTAATATTCCAGGATATGACTGCTATATAGATGATTACGAAAATCTAGATGTTTCAAAATATCTGAATCAGAGAGGATGCATTCTAGTTCCCAATCTCACATACAGCCCGAGAGCTTGTGTATTGCCCGAGAACTGTATTACAGATGGCTCAGTCGCAATTTTGACGCCAATCAATAAGGATGATAAAATTACAAGCAAAGACTTGGCATTTTATGCAACTCCCGAGTTTATAGAATTTTATGCGATTGCCAGAAACAGAGGTACCCGATCACTAAACATTGATAACAACTCAGTATTCTTCTTTGGAAAACTTATATAAGAACTGCTATGAGAGGTAAAATTATGGAATTCCTATCGGGCTTTGATCTCGATATTAGAAAAACAAGAGATGCTCGATTCTCAGATCAGAAGTGTACACCAGATGTAATTTGCTTCATTGCTGATTGCATCATTAATACCGTACACGAACATGATTATTTTGACGTAAATCAGATATGGAATTCCCAGTATTTTATAAAGAATACGAGAGCTATTTTCAATAAACCATGGGCAAATGACAATAGAGCCCGGCATGAATATGACAAATTCATAGCACAACCATTGAGACTTCTCGCATATTCCCATGTCCTTGAGTTAGAGCGCGTCAAGGGCAGAAATGTATATCGGGTTCGAAATGCATATATCCTAGATTATATCGCACAGCGAGAACGCAATACATTCAACTTTCTTTACTGCTATTTTGAGAAGGTCTTGTCAGATAGCGGTTTTTGGAGATATTTTCTTGAATATAAAGACTGTCCTAATCAAGAAAGATATCTTGAACTTCGAGATAGATTTGTAAGATTTATTATTGGTAATACTGCAATCAATGGAGAAGTTGAGGTTCGACGAATATTTCCAAAGATTCTAAATATTTTTGCCGTTGAACACATGTTACCTGGTTCAGAGAAAGGCCGCATCTCGTCTTATGCGTTTACATTCTCAGACCTGATGTATAACCGCAAAAACTGGAGGGATCTCAATAAAGAAAAAGCGATTTCCAGACAAGAAGCCATTGAAGATTCTATCGATCTTGAACAGCAGGAAGCATATAACAATTATTATGTGCAAAAAGCAATAGCACAAATTCGTAAGTTGCATACGGAAAGCGAAGTACATGATCAGTGGAGTCAAGGAGATGCAACTCAGGTTCATCATATTTTCCCAAAATCAAAATATCCGGAAATCGCTCACTATCTGGAAAACTTGATTTTACTCACTGCTACACAACACTATACAAAGGCCCATCCAAACAATCGCACACAAGAGATCAATCGTGATTATCAGCTTACTTGTCTATTAGCCAAGGCTGATACCATCGATAAATCATTGAGAAAGAATGGAGAACGCTATTACAGGAAAGAATCTTTCCTTTTTGTAATTCAAGTAGGTTTGGAATTAGAGAGCCTGTGGCCAATGACCACGCCATTTAGCGAGATCAAAACGAGATTAATTCACCTTTATAATTCTTAGGATATTATGTACAAACAGCGTTTCGGCACAAATGGGCAAATCCAATTTGATAACGAAAATCAGTATTATCAGCTACTCGGTTATTTAGCTAAATCTAATGGCAGTACTTCTATAGTTTGGGAGCATAATGAAGACCAAGGGGCGTGGGGAAGTGAAGGTCGTATTCAGATCCACACTTATAATATGCCGCAGATAGGACATTATGCCCTAACTGCGGGAAATGGAGGGAATGTTATCAGTAGAATCAATTGTAATGAGTTTGTTGAGAATCTTCGTACTAACCATAACTTTAGATACGGAAAGGTTCAAGATGTGAATTCGATAAGAGCGACTATTCCGGATGAATTTCTCAATGATTTTGATAGTGGATTAAACATGTAATTCCCCAACTCTACCATAACAAAGCCCCTTGATATTTCAATAAGCGGTATTAGGCAGCAAACTGTAGGAAAGCATGAACAGAATCGTACTAGTTGGTAATGGCTTTGATTTAGCTCATGGCCTTCCTACCAGTTATAAAAACTTCAACGACTGGTATTGGGAGCGTGTCATGAGGGAGCTAATGTGGTGCCACAGCAAAACATTAGATACGCCTTTGTGTAAAATCAAGTTGGATAAAGTCACATCACATACATGGCATAGCTGGTCTTATGATATAGGTCTGATACATGGCATGAGGACATGGCTGGAGGCAAAAGAGTATCTGTTTCAGCATAAAGGAAATTATATATGGGAAATGCATCCCCTGTTTGAGCAAATACAATCTTCTTTAGATGACCGCAACTGGGTTGATATAGAAAATGAATACTATAAACTGTTAGTTTCTTATACGAATGACGAAAGCGGGCACTCTATTCCAGAAATACTGAATGCAGAGTTGAGTATAATCAGGGAGTTACTGATAGAGTATCTCGAACTTGTTCAGAAGCAGGGGCAAAGTGGCGTTCTAACAAACGATTTGCTGAGAGAACTCATTTTGGGCCCTATCCGAGGCAGAGACATTTCAATATCTGCAAAACAAAGTTGGATAGACTTCGTTCATTATAAATACAGGACCTATATTGAAGATTATCCATCATTTGTTAAGAGTTTAGATAGGTTCAAATCAAATATAGGAGATGTCAGACTGTTCAATGACAAATATGCTGAACAGATCGAGCACATGGGCATTGATAGCATAAGCGACTGCGATATCCCTGATGATTTGGCTCGTCCGGAGAAAATACTTTTCCTGAACTTCAACTATACCGATTGGTCGGACCAATATATCCCTGATGATGATTCTCGGTTTTTTATTAATCATATACATGGATCACTTTCCAATCCGGAAAGTATAATATTCGGTTATGGTGACGAACTGGATAAGAACTATGAAGGGCTAAAGAATCTGAACAATAATGAGTATCTGTGTAACATGAAATCCACAAAGTATCTTGAAGCAGATAACTACCGCAAATTATTGTCTTTCATAGATTCAGCACCGTTTCAAATATACATAATGGGGCATTCCTGTGGAAATTCTGACAGGACTCTGCTAAATACTCTTTTTGAGCATGAGAACTGTGTGTCTATAAAGCCTTTCTTCCATAGAAAAGATAATGGTTCAGACAACTACCTCGACATTGTTCAAAACATCTCTCGAAACTTTACCGATATGAAGAAAATGAGAGACCGAGTTGTCAACAAAACTTATTGTGAACCATTGCTACAACTAAAGAAAGCCGTCGAGGATAACAAGTAGCCATGGCAGACAAATTAAACACCCAACAGCGGCATCACTGCATGTCCCGTATCCGAGGCAAGGACACCAAGCCGGAACTTTTGGTTCGGAAAGGGCTGCATGCACGTGGATTCAGGTTCAGATTGCAAGATAGGAATCTACCAGGAAGGCCGGATATAGTGCTGCCAAAATATGGTGTTGCC
>JAZRNQ010000101.1:0-9051 GCA_045648285.1 Bacteroidales bacterium
TTTGGCGGATGCGGACATACAGGCAAGAGAATACAAACCGAATAGACACAATCTTTTTACCATATATGAATTACCCTACATCTTGTCTTTTACAATCACTTTCTTGATTTCTATACCGTTTGCTCTGGACACCTCACCGCTTAGGAGAGCCTTGTGGAGTTCGGACTGGCCCATGGCGTATGAACTGCTGGGTATTGTCTCTTCCATGTTTTCTTCCAGATGGGCAATCTTCTTTGCCACTATGGACTCTTTCGGTTCTTCCTCTGGCGGATTGTCTGTTGTAGTCTGATTATTATCAGTCTGATTTATCTTTGTTTTTGGACTGTCATCAGACGTGCTTTCATTGCCTATGCGGAAACTGTCACCGTCTTCATCTACCTGAGTGGATTCCTCAGTGTCCTGCATCGAGGAGACATCAAAGTGTTCCTCATTGGTGTTTTCCGGACCTTTCTTTCCATAGAGGTCGTGGGCTATGACAATGCCAAAATAGAAGATATAGCCTATAGTAAGCACGATGGCGAAAATTGCGAATGGACTCATAATTAAATCTGTTTTTGGTGTTGCTTGATTTTGATTTCGCAGCAAAGGAATAATGAAAATCGTGCATGAGAAAATAATCCGAAATAAATCAGTCTGATTTTAACCGCATTTATAGATAGGCGATAAATCATACTCTTATTTCATACTCGAAAGAAGGTATTTCTGTGTTTTGGGATGAAAGAGATAGGATAACGGGGTGTTTAGGGAAGAAATACTCAAAAACAATAAATAATCCCCGATTTTTGCATGTTTTCTGCAAAAATCAGGGATTAAATATGAAAATTATGAATTTAAGCTATTGTATGGCGAAACAGCGTAAAAATACTACAAACAATTCTAATTGTAGTAGTTTTGCGCTGTATATTTGAATTGTTATCCGAAGGAGGGCAAAAACAAAATCTCTTTTGCGGAAGTCTTTAATGAAACAAGCTGGTTAGCTGTCACTCCGGATAAATCCAACGAGACAGTAGAATTTGCTTCCAATACGATTCTGTCATTCAATGAGGTGTATGAATCCTCTTCCCAATTATAGATTTGGAAGAATCCATCATTAAGTATGGCGATTTTGGACAACTCGTTCTTGACGGTCAACGTGCTTCCGCTACGAACTATACTTAGATTGTTGCCTGCTTCAATATAGGAATAGGTAGAGCCATAGTTAATGGTTTCAATGCCCATAAGTCTTCCGACAAGCAGGTCGGCAGTGGTATAGGGATTCCTGTTGTACATAGGCTCCTTAGTGACAGTATCACTTTCATCCCTTAAACGACAGCCGTTGATTATGCCTTTCTTCAAACGATTCTCAACCAACGGGAACATGGATTTCGACGTTTTTGATTCTTCCCAATATCCTTGCATTCTGGCATATCCATTGATACATTTGTCGCCATGACAGTCCTTGTCGGGGAATGTGTCGGTGCCACATCGGAAAATCTTCTTTTTGCCGCCGACTTTTTCTCCGCATTCTGTCTCTTGGAACTCACGGTAAAGATATTCGAAATGCAGCAATAGGTAATACTCAAAACTACGGCTGGTAAATGCTATACCCACACGCTTGCCGTTGACAATCTTTTCAGCTTCCTCAATTGCCTCTTTGTGTTTCGGATGCTTGTCCTTGTCATAGACAGCCCATGCTTCATCAACTCCCTCCGAAAGCAACCGACGAGCATACACCACCCATTTCAATGGGGGTGCTCCACTAATGACCGGGGCATCTTCAGCCGGAAGCTGCTTGACCTGACGCTTTTTGCCTTTGTAGCTGCCACGTTCGGTACTAAGTTCCTCCGTCTCATCTGTAACGGGAGCTTGCGGAACGGTTCTGGCATCTATGCCTTTTGTCGTGACGTAGCGTTCACACAGTGCCGTAAAGAATAACGGTTCTGTCTTTTCGCCCTCGCAGATGATGCGGATAACATGGTTACAGTGCCTGTTTTGTTCTCTATTCCTTGCCATCTGAAAATAAGTTTTCAAGAGATTTCAGAGTGGGCACACCACCAAACTTGTTGTTCATGTACCACTTGTCAAAAGGCGTTTCCTCACGTACATCCTCAAAGTCTGACAAAGAGAACAGTTCGGATTTCCCGTATTCGTCCTTTTCAACGAACCAGACCTGGTCTTTGCGGACGAACTCATTATTCAGTTGGTTTACATCATGGGTGGTGAAAATCAGCTGTGAGCCATGTTTGTTGATCCGCTTGTTGCGGAACATATCTACAATGAGGGTTGTGATGTAAGTATGAAGACCTGAATCTATCTCGTCAACAAAAAATGGTGTACCATTGTGCAGGGAGCGCAGGATGTGGCAACCGATAACAAAAAGTCCGCGTGTACCGAATGATTCGTCTTTCAGTGCCAAATCTGCCTGTCCGCCGATTTTCCCATTGTCATAAATGGCATGGAGACTCTTGACCTCTAAACCATCGTTACGTTTTTCGAGTTGGAAGTCCTTCATACCTGTATCTGCAAACGCAAGCAGTTCTGACAGCATGGCTTTGTATTCGGGATTATCTGACAGCCACTTGAACATTTCCTTATCGACACCCAGGTTGAAGTCCTCATGGTAGCCATTGGATATAACCATATCGGCAAAATATTTGGCCACATTGGTAATGTTTTCGCAAGGTGTATCACTCCGAAACTTGGATATCAGAAGCTGATTCTTGAAGACCTTGAAGGGCTTTATACCGCTTTTGATATAAGAACCCAATTTTATGCTGTGGGTATCTGCATCACTATCCACTATGCGTTTATAGAGATTCGTAACCTTGCCTTTTGGGTAGTAGTTCAGTTCCTCGGTTATGATTTGCTGCCTGTCAAAAGAAAGGTCATACTTATACCGTACCTTGTCAACAATGAATTCTATCGAAAAATCGGTAGGCTTTTCAGCTGTAGCCTTGTCGAACTTAAACGGGTCATATAATTGGATGTTTTCTCCCACGCCATTGCCCAGATTCAAGACCCAACGCCTGAACCCGTACATGAACTTTATGATATTAGTCTTACCCGAAGCGTTGGCACCAAATATCAGTGAGATTTTAAGTGCTTGTTTTACACCCTCTGCTTGGGTATCAACTTCGCAAAGGTTGTTCATCTTTGCTTTTGACGCTGTTGGTTCCGTAGTAAAGGAACACTCTCCTTTAAACGAGCGATAATTGCTAAAACTTAAATTTAATATCATACTTTTGTGGATTTTCTGCAAAAATAGCATATTAAATTCAATTATTGGCATTTTTGATTGAATATTATTCTCCATTTGACCATTTTTTACTTTAAATCAATGAAAGTGCTATTTCAGCAACTGTTTTCCCCGCAAATAATCATTCAAATCCTTGCAATCGTTATATCGGTATGATTCATCAACGGCTTTTGTCTGTTGGATGCCAACGATGTATTCTGTTGCCACCTTTCCGGCATTGTCGTTGTCGAGGTAGCAATGGATTTGGTCATATTCGTCCAGAATGGGCTGCACCTTCTTGATGTTGTTCACGGAGTTGAGTATGATATAGTCGGTCGGATGACGGATGCAGATGCTGAAGCAGTTCCTCTTCAACAAAGTGAGATAGGAAAGATAATCCATGAACCCCTCAAAGATACAGCAGGCTTTCAGCCAGCCGTCCGTTCCTCCGGCTATTCTTGATATGTTCTTTTCGCCCATACACCCCTTGAAGTAGGGATTGCGTATTTCATAGCCGCCTGAGATATTGGCGAAACCGATGGAATAATAGGGCTTGTTGTAGAGCACATAATGGATTTCCACACACTGACTCCTGGCAGTATGAAAATCGATGTACCGTGAAATGAGGTAGGACAACAGGGCATTGTTTGACAGAGGTATAATCTCGACTCTGCTATATGGAACGGTCTCTCTCTGCGATGATCTGTCGGTAAGCGTAACTCTTGCACATGCAGGGGCTTTGTCCTCAATACGGCGCAGGACTTCCGAGATATTGCTGGTATTGTAGAGCAATTTGGCCAGTTTGATGATGCCGCCTCCTTCGTCTCTGCCATAGTCAAACCATTCGTTACGTTTCATGTTTACCTTGAATGATGCGATGTTCTCATCCCTGAAAGGTGAGAGATACCAGGCACTGTTGTGCTTGACGCGCACAGGCTTGTATCCGAGTTCTTCAAGAAAGTCCTTCAGGTCGAGTTCTTTTGCTTGTTCTATGTTCATGTGAAAAACAGTTTATTCGTTTATATTATATATAGACTGGACTAAACTAAACCTTTTTTTGAACCAAAATAGATGTGTCTAATCCTCATTCTCAAACAGCCCTTTATCAATAGGGACGGTCTCGTAGTGGTAACATTTTCCCTGCTTGACAATCAGCTTCAATTCCTCTTGCAAATACTGGAGCAATTGGATGGTGATGCTACGCTTTCTCTCAAAACCGATGGCGGCATATCCTTTGATGAGAGCTTCTATCATATTGTCGAAGCCCTTAATCGGTTTTCCGGCAAAAGCGTATTCCAGTGCTGCACGATGTTGTGCTTCCGTCAGGTCGGTATAGCTATTCTTGATTTTCTTTGGCACATGCTGGTCAAAAGAATAGTCACTGACCTCTTCGGGCAAACCGTTCTCATCGATGCGGAATGCAAACGGGGAGAAATCCTTATCACGGATATGCATGGAACGTACTTCACTGATGTTATTGTCCTGACTGCTTTTGCTGATGACAAGCACAGTTTCTGCCTTGTTGTTAAGTTCAGTACCTATGTGACCACGTACATTGTCGTCACCCTTGTTCAAGTGCAACACACAATGGATGTGGAGGTCATAGATACTTGACCACTGCATCAGTTTGTTTATCACTTCCACAGATTCCCCGGCATTATTGATGTCAAGCATCAAATCCCTAATACCGTCGATGATGACAAGCCCGTATCCTTTGTTGTGACTGAGTGCGTAGTCTATGATTTTTATGCGCAGACTTGGGCTGTATTCACGTAGTCCGATGAAGTCCAGGTTCTCATTGTCCACTGTTGACGGAAGCCCGGCCAATCGGAGAATGCGGTCAAGTACATTACGGCAATGGTAACGGCTTTGTTCCGTATCTACATAAAGGATTCTCCTTTTTCCCTCTGGTAGTTTGGCACGATACTGGAGAACCTGTTTGTTTGCCAACGATGCAGCAACAAGAGCTGTCAAGTTAAAAGTTTTCTTGCTCTTGGCTTTACCGGTCGAAGCACTGAAGTTTCCGAATGTGGCTATAGTGGAGTTATCTATCCATATAATCTGTGGAGGAAGCGAATAGGTATCTGTTGCTTTTATGAGAGCATCACTGAGAATCTTGGAAAGTTCAAGCTCATGATTCTCTACTCGTGGATCTTTTTCTCTAATCTTTTCCATATCACTTCTGTTTCTTATTCATCTTTTTATCAACAAGTTTGCCTAATTGTTCTTTTGCCATTTCTCTTATTTCATCGTCTGATAATATTAAGTTTTTCGTCATCCATTTATGCAATTCATTCCTGGAAATATAAATCAATTTTCCACTAGGCTTATATACTGATATTTCGTGGTTACTTGTTAATTTATATATGTGATGAACAGAAACGCCCATGTACTTCGCTGCATCTTCTATTGTAAATAACTCTTTGGTAACATATATTAGGTCTTCAATTTTTTTTAAGTCTTTAATTAACGAACCTAAAGATTCATAACGAGCCAAATAATTTTGCACTAAAGTAAGATTTTCCAAAAGTTCTTCTATATCTCCTTTGTTCTTTAAAAAATCGTTGGCTCTATCCATTCTATTCAAAAGATCGAATATTTCATAATTGGTAATCATTGGTTTCCTGTTTATAGGTTCGACACATCCATTACTTTTTGTAATACTTTCACTTCTAATTTTTCTATTCTACTTTTTAATTTCTGAATAGAATTGAGTTCTTTTTGGAAATGCTTGAGTTGTAATACTTTCTTTTTTGAGAAAGAGTTACTTTTTTTGTTGTGTCCAAGCACCAACATCATATTATATTTATTTGTGCCAGTGACTACAATCGAATCTATTTTTTTCATAATTCTCTATTATTATAAATTAAAATTGCCCCTCATAAAGGGATGTAACCGATTACGAGAGGCAAAATTAAAGTGATGTTGTTATACTACAGAGAATACAATTTAAGTCTAAAGTCCGGTCTATAGCCTGACCTTAAAGTATTACTTTATTGTATCTCACTAGCACGTATTATTTCTCTTATTTGATCAAGGTAATTGAATATTTTGAATTCAATCGATGATGAAATCTTCTTGTTGGTTTGGCTAAGTGAAGAATATAAATCATTAGCTGTAATATAACCGCTCTTCATTGGGCGAAGTACAAGTCTATTTCTTTCTATGACTTTCTTCCAATAGGGGGTTATGTAATTTGACTGTGCCAAACCCGAAAAGAACAAAGAAATCCAGCGGTTATTATTGGATTTGATTGGATTTTGAAGATTACAAGAAAAGAAATCTTTTACAACATCTGTTGTTAGATTGCCAATGAATAAATGACAGTCATTAAAACACTCTGTAATCTTCTCATAAACTTTGTAATCAAAATTGCATTGAAAGTCTATAGCTTTTTTTTGTTCTTTGTTAATAATAACGGCTGGTTCATTAGAATCGTTATCAAGAACATCTAATATCGCGGAGATAGACTTGTCATCTTGGTTTTTCAGAGGAAAATACTTCTCTACGATTTTCCTATTGCCGAAAAGTAAAGCCTTTATAATCCCAAGATTCTTTTCATGTTCATTCTTGCTTCTAGCATCCTTAGCATCATGAAACTTGTGACTATTTATAAAGTCTTCAGCAAAACGCAAATAGCGTTTATTTTGGTTAACTACTTCAGCCATGTATTGGCTATTTAATTCTCGGCAAAGTTTGTAAAGGCCCTCTTTGCCTACATAAGGAGCAGTCCATCCTGTGAACCACTGCCATCTTTCTTTTTCATACAAAAAGAGAGATTGATGATTTCTGTAATTTCATCTTTCTTTTAATTAAAATTGAACATTATATAGCGACTGGATTACACCCAATCGAGATTTTCCTCAATTTATTGCTGCAAAGGTACAATATTGCAGTTTGCCCTTTTTACATATATAATTAAAAGTTGGAAAAATTATTGTATTTGAAACCAAAAACGTGCTTTCAATACTATAATTGTAATGAAAGCACGTTAATAATATCATTTAGTAAATGGGCGGTTAAAGTTTTCACATATCGCTTTTAATGCTGGATCTAATGTTTCCATTTTGCCTTCACTTTTTATAGCACCGATACCGCTCTTAAGTCCTCCACGATTTGGAATTTGTCCTTTGATGAGGAAACAATTCTTTGCTTTTTCCCAAATATTTTTATTGGTCGACTCAAAAGCTAACAATATAAAATATGACAACCTCTTCTGGTCAACTATCCAATTTACGGGAATCCTATTTTTTGTGTCACCTATACTGAATATTTTAAGGAACTCTTTTAATTGGGTCTTTATATCTATATATCCAAGCATAATAAGACTCATATACATTTCTTCTATTCTGTTTTCATCGTATGGAACTGTATAAAATGCATTTTCGTTCTGTGCAGTAAGTAAACTAAAGTCAACTTCTGGGTATAATTTTTTTATATCATCCATATCTTTCGACCTGAGTTCTGGCATAGCAGTTTTCCCAAGGTCTTTACAATTCCATTGTTTTTCAAAAACAATATATCTTATCCTTGGTCTGATTCCTAACAATTGACCGATTGCCCATGCTATTGCCCTTCTTTGAATCCTTGACGTCTTATCTGTCAATTTATAATTCTCATCCATATAACCGGCTTTGATTGCTCGTTTAAAAAGGGCAACAGCTTCTTCATTAGCAAAGACTTCTTCTAGCAATTCATATTTTCCAGCCTTATATTTCTTTTTATACAACTCAGCAAAATTATTGAACTGATTAATTGTGTATATTAGATTGTTGATCTGTGAAATGAGAACTTTATCTTGTTTGTCATCTGATGTGTTTACATAATCTTGTAGAAATTCAGTGCTATACATCGTATTGATGAACATAACTATGTTGTGACAATTGTTATGCTGAAGATAGTCTAATATATCTTCTCTCCAAGTTGTTAAACTATCTAATTCTAACTTGTATTTTATACGATTGACGTCTTCATTGAGTTCAAGCATACAAGTTAGTTGCTTATTCATCATATTGATCTTAGCCAGGTATATAGCGACTTCTTGTCTATTCATAATTATATTAGATTAAACGTTATTACTATTTATCTTGATTCTCTTCCATTTCTGGGAATAGAGAAAGTGCTTCTTGCTTTTTCTTATCAAGAACTTTAGCGTATATTTGTGTAGTTGCCAATTCTCTATGTCCAAGTAATTTCGAAACAGTATAGATGTCTGCACCAAAATTCAACATTAATACAGCAAAGGTATGTCTTGCACAATGAAATGTTATATCCTTGGTTATACCAGCTGATAACACCCAACGTCTTAATTCAAGAAGTAACCATGGTCCATATTTAAATCCACTAAAAACGAGTTCGTCTTTTTTACCTTTTTCACCTAAATATTTCTCGGCTTGTTTAGGGATGTCTAGATATTCTTGACCTCCAGTCTTCTTTTGTTTGAACACTATTCTTGTAAAGCCGTCAAACTTTTGTATATCACCCCAAGTTAAACGCTCAATGTCGATTTTACGTAATCCGGTAAAACAAGAAAAAAGGAATGAGTTCTTTAGGTATGGATACATACAATGGGTTTTATCAAGTTTAACGACTTCTTCCCAACTGAGATGCACACGACATGTTTCATCCTGCTTATATCCTTTTATGCCTCGTAATGGATTTACAGGAATTATCCTTTCCTCAAAAGCTTTGTTGATACACGCTTTTAGTTTGTTAAAATAAGAGTGTTTGGAATTAAGTGAAAGCCCTTGATAATATCTGCTGCCTTTTTCAGAAGCATGTTTATGATTGTCTTTCTCGACATTATCAAGAAAGGTTTTAAATCCCTTTATCCATTC
>JAZRNQ010000102.1:0-3399 GCA_045648285.1 Bacteroidales bacterium
ATGTGTGATGAAAACCGCCAGCGCAAACACATTGCAAGCGTGTGAAGATATGAAGCCGTAAGCTCCGCCACAACGTCCGTCAGGAAGATATACCAAGTCTTTGATAGCTTCATTATGACATGGACGAGGTCTCTCAAAAAGAGGCTTGAAAACACTAGACGAAATCTGGTCAGAGCATACTATCAACAATATTATACCTATTATTATTAATATGCTCTGCTTCTTATAATTCTTTATTATCAAATATAACAACACCAAATAAAACGGCGTCCAACTGAGTTTGCCCGATATGAATATCATAATCGGATCGAGCCAGTCAGCGTGAAGCCCGTTGAGGAAAAGGAATAATTCAGTGTCTAACATATTTGTTTAGAGTTTAGAGTTTAGAGTTTAGAGTTTAAGGTTTAAAGTTTAAGGTTTAAGGTTTAAGGTTTAAAGTTTAAAGTTTAAGGTTCTTAGCTCTTAGTTCTCAGTTCTCAGTTCCTCCAAGATGCTGTCTTTCTCCAATATATATAAATCGTTATAAGGATTTCTTCTTATCAATTCATCTAAAGCTTTCAAAGCCTTCTTCGGTTTCTTGTCCTTATACTTATTATACTCATCGTGGAAGTAGCTGTCGTCTTTACAAGGATAACCTATCTCTTCATCATAATGTGTGATGAAACCCACGGCTTCAGTCTCCAAACCTTCGATAGTAAACACTATCGGTATCTCAAAATATTCGTAGTCGCTGTTCTGACATTCGTTCCATTTGTCTTTCGTCATGAGGAAGAACTTCTGCAGCTGCGAGTTGATATGGTCGTTAAGAGGGTTAATGATATTGAACTCACCGAGCGTTCCGTCGCAATGCACTGTAAACATCATTATCGTTGTTCCCAAGGTACAACTCTGACGAGATATCTTATTGTAATCGACATGCACGAAGAAGTCACGTTCAAAAGCGCCACTGCCACCTTTGTATCTATAGTCGAGCATTGTCTTGATAACCTTGTTGTTCTCATGCAAAATCTCGGACAATGAATCAGACTGGCTCTGAGCGTTGAGCAGTGAGCAATTAGCAAGTGCTACTAATAATAATATGACTTTGACGATTTTCAATTTACAATTAACAATTTACAGTTAACAATTAAGACCACAAATACAAATCTTGTTGACTTGTAGTCTTGTGGTCTTGTTGTCTTTTATTCCTCATTAATACTATTCCATATCATGTCTTTCAGCTCGTTCAAGCCTTGTCCTATTGCTGAGCTGATGAAGATATGAGGCACTTTCTTAGGAAGATGTTTCTTGATATCTTTCTTTTGCTGCTCATCGATGAGGTCGCATTTGCTTATCGCGAGGAGGCGTTTCTTATCGAGTAGCTCTGGGTTATATTTCTTCAACTCTTTAAGCAAGATATCGTAAGTACCTTTGACATCTTCGCTGTCAGCTGCTACCATGAACAGCAATATCGAGTTACGTTCTATATGACGCAAGAAACGAAGTCCGAGGCCTTTACCTTCTGCAGCACCTTCAATGATACCAGGTATGTCGGCCATGATAAACGACTTCATGTCGTAGTAAGGCACTATGCCGAGGTTAGGCGTCAATGTTGTGAAAGGATAGTCAGCTATCTCTGGTTTCGCTGCCGACACCACTGAGAGCAATGTTGATTTTCCTGCGTTAGGGAATCCCACGAGACCTACGTCAGCGAGTAGTTTCAGTTCTATCACTATCCAACCTTCTTCGCATGGCTCGCCTGGCTGAGCGAACTTAGGAGCCTGCATAGTAGCTGACTTGAAGAAAGCGTTACCTTTGCCACCGCGACCGCCTTTCTTCAAGACTATCTCTTGTTTGTCTTCTGTTATCTCACCGAGTGGCTCTCTTGTCTCAGCATCGTAAGCCACTGTTCCGAGAGGCACGTCGAGGTAAATATTCTTGCCATTGGCACCAGTACGCAACGCATCGCCGCCATGACCGCCGTCTTCAGCGAAGAGATGCTTTGTATAACGTAAATGCAACAATGTCCATAGCTGAGCATTACCTCTCATGATAACATCACCACCTTTACCACCGTCACCGCCATCGGGACCGCCCTTAGGGACATACTTAGCACGATGGAAGTGCATTGAACCACCTCCGCCATTACCTGAACGGCAGAACACTTTTACATAATCGACGAAATTTGATGCCATACCTTTTTATTTTTTTGGGATTTGAAGAACTGAGGAACTAAAGAACTGAGGATTAATATTGAATTTAAAACCTCAGAAATATATAACTCAGAAATTCAGAATCACCATCATTATTTTTTTAATCTATTATTTTTCTATAAACAATTTGTTACACCAACACCTACCCTCAATTCCTCAAACCCTTAATTCCTCAAATCCTTAGATCCTTACCCTAAAACTCTTCCTCCTCTGCAACTACCTGATTCTTCTGACTCTGCTCTTGTTCATACAACTCACAATCGAATTCCAGTGCCACGTCGCTGAGTGGTTTTGGGAAGTCGCCTCTGCTGATATCTAAGGTGCTGTCGGCATAGACTTTCTGCATATAGATAGCCCATACTGGCAATGCCATGTTAGAACCTTGACCGAGACCTATGGTGCGGAAGTGTACCGCTCTGTCTTCTGCGCCTGTCCATATACCTGTGGTGAGGTCAGGGGTGATACCCATGAACCAGCCGTCACTTTGATTTTGTGTAGTGCCAGTCTTACCTGCTATAGGGTTACGCAGGCCGTATTTATATTTCAGACGAACGCCAGTGCCGCTCTGCACCACGCCTTTCATCAGCTCTATCATCTTATACGCGGTAACCTTATCCATCGCCTCTACTTCTTCTGTGTCGAAATATTCTATCACATTACCGTTCTTATCTTCTATCTTGGTGATGAACATCGGTTTGATATAAACACCTTGATTTGCAAAAGTGTTCATCGCTCCAACCATCTCGTACAAGGAGATGTCACATACGCCGAGACATATTGAAGGCACTGCTGGTATGTCGGAGGTGACACCCATCCTGCGTGCCATCTCTATGACAGCCTCTGGTCCGAAACGCTTCATGAGGTATGTGGAGATACGGTTGTTAGAATGTGCCAAAGCCCATTTCAATGTGACTTCCTCGCCGAACTTGCTCTTGCCAGCATCTCTAGGCTCCCAGAACTTACCGTCAGGCATCTCTATGCTGTAGCTGATGTTAGGCACTGTAGTACAAGGAGTGTACTCGCCTTCCTGCATTGCGAGGGTGTAGAGGAATGGTTTGAATGTAGAACCCACTTGGCGGCGAGCCTGTGTCACATGGTCATATTTGAAGAATTTATAATCGATGCCGCCAACATACGCTTTCACATGTCCTGTATGCGACTCGACAGACATCAAGGATGACTGCAAGAACGACTTATAATAACGCAT
>JAZRNQ010000103.1:0-3384 GCA_045648285.1 Bacteroidales bacterium
TCGTATATTTCATCGGATTGTCTGAAGGATTTTTAATACCCAATCCAAAAATCATGATAGCGGCATAAACCCAACTTATCACGCAGAGTATTATTGAATATTTGATTGCTTTTTTCATTTCTTTAAAGTTTAAAGTTTATAGTGTATAGTTTAGAGTAGTTTTTGAAGTGTAGAGTGTATAGTTTATAGTTAGTTAAAACTAAAAAACTTTCAACTACTATACACTCTCAACTTTACACTCTACACTATTTTTCAATTGAATTAAAGATTTCTTCGTATAACGCTTTAGTATCTTCAACTGTTTTTCTGTTTATGAAAACCAACGTCTGTTGTCCGTTGTCTGTTGTCTGTTGACATTTTATCTCAACAAACAAAGGAACATCCTTATTGATATAAAGACGGCATTTGTTACCGTCGCTCATCTTGAATATACCGATATTGACTTTCCTTGTGGAGATGCCGTTGGCTCTTGTTCTTATAGAAGGAAGCTTTTCAACAAGCAAAACTGTATCAATATCAGTAACTGGAATTTCCATTGCATATTCGCCTTTTATTTCTATGACATCATTAGCTATAAGGACCTTACTGTTATAATTCATAAAAAGTGCAGGAGCAAGCAAGGCTTCTAAAAGCACCACTATAACAAAGACACTTCTGTAAGTTCTTGGACGCTTAGCATTAAGATTCAACTCATTTTCTTTAAGAATCTTAACAGTGTCTTTTATCTCATGGAAGAGTTCCTGCGTCAATTCATCATTCTTCTGATTTATATAGACTAAACCATTGACAGTCCTAATCTCTATCGCACTAGCATTTTTATTTCTGATATAAAGAGTCGCATTCTCAGAATGTTCCTGAAAAGAATTCTTCACAGTGAAATAACCTTTCTGTATCGGTCCCATTCCAGTTCCATTGGTACGATATATCAAAAGCGGAAGTCTATCAATCATATTTATCGAGACGATAGTATCGTTGGGAATTGTCAGAGGATACAGCAAATCCTTGATTTTTATTCCATCTTCATAGATGAAGATTTTTTCCTTTACGAAGGCAAAGATGACGAATAAAATCAAAATGCCTAAGACTATATATATCGTTGTCATAATTATATTGTTTTTAATTGTTAATTCATGAGAGACGCAGCAATCGAATGTTTAGATTCGGAGACGCATCAACAATCTATTTTTTATTTCATAGGTATTGTCGACACGTCTCTACAAATTTTCAATTTTCCGTTTTCAATTTTCAACTTATTGATAAAGCGTTCCTGTATTAACGACAGGCTGTGCTGATTCGTCGGCGCAGAGGACAACGAGAAGGTTGCTTACCATAGCAGCTTTCTTTTCGTTATCGAGTTCCACTATTTGTTCCTCGCTGAGTTTGTCGAGAGCCATCTTCACCATTGTGACTGCGCCTTCCACGATTTTCTCACGCGCTGAGATGATAGCAGCGGCTTGTTGACGACGCAACATAACAGCAGCGATTTCTGGAGAATAAGCCAAGTAATTGATTCTTGCTTCCACTACTTCTAATCCCGACATTTCCAATCTGTCATTAAGTTTCTTCAACAAAATATCGTTGATTTCTGCGCCACCAGAACGTAATGTCAACTCATTGTTTTTAGTATCGTCATTATCATCGTATGCGAACATGCCAGCGACTTCTCTCAAGGCAGCGTCACTTTGTACGCGGACGAAACTCTCGAAAGCCTTCATTCTTCCTGAGACAGTAACACCAACCTGTCCGTTAGCACCGCCAGCCATAGTCTGAGAGTCGATTTCGAACATAGCTTTATATGTATCTTTCAACTTCCAAACCAAGATCTGACCAATCATGATAGGATTACCAGTCTTGTCATTAACCTTGATAGGATCGACATTGAGGTTACGTGCACGGAGAGAAACTCTCTTTGAAGAAACCAAGAAGTTAACCCAATAGAAACCAGTCTTCTTGAAAGTGCCGCGATAATTGCCAAAGAACAACATCGCCATTGCTTCATTAGGTTCCTGCATTCTCAAGCCAAACAAGCAAATCAAAAAGAAGACAGCTGCGACAATGCATAAAACCACACCTGTCACATTTACAGGTTCTTTCGCAAAATGTATAATTCCGTAAACAGATAATGCTGTCAATGCCAAGAATAAAATCAATGCAACAAAACCATTGATGACTAAACCTTTGAATTCTTTTTCCTTTGTTTCCATAACTTTAATTATTTAAGATTTATAAAATTTATTTTAATATCATTTTGATATCACAAAAGTATAACATAAATTCAGTTTTGTCAAGAGGAAAACAAAGATTTTTCAACATTTTTTAATAATTATTCACGAAAACCCTCGACTTTACGTATATTTTTTCTTATATTTGCCAAAGTAAGCTTACAAAAAACACATTCTATTAATTTAATTTCTAACTAAAAAAACTAAACCATGAAGAAAGACCTTATCATCACGCTCATACTATTGTTTATATCTTCAATCGCTATGGGAACAAATGGTTCTTACCATTTCTATTGCAATCCACGAATGGCTTTCCCTATTTTCTTTATGATAATGGCTATGTCATCATACTGGGCTCCATACTACTTCTCCAAAAACAACAATAAAATATATAAAGTTTTAGAAGCATTCTTTGTTCCGACAACATCTTTATCAATAATGTTCATTGGAGTTGCGCTAGGATATTTCACTACATCCACCCCAAATGTCGAATTCATTGAATTTTTACAATACAATAACTCATTCATTTATGCAATAAACATATTCCTATTACTATCTTGTTTATCAATTATCACTACAGCAATCAACATCAAGGAAAGATACAGAATATTATTTTCCATAGCTATTTCAACTTTCCTTTGCGGATTATCCATGCTCTTATTCTTTAAAACTCCAACATTTTTAAACACAATAATCACATCGCCTATAACCACTATAATAGAACTCATTATAGTAGTAATCTGTTTTGGTTTTATGTTATCAAAGAAATAAAACAAGACACCCAAAGCAAAGCCGTCCATAATGGACGGCTTCTTTTGTTATTTTAAATTTGTTTTTTTCTTAACTTTGCACATCATTTGAAAACTAATACATTATTAATATGAACAGAAAATTTTTAAGTGTGATTGCATTAAGCATCATGACATTGGCGTCTTGCACAAACAAAGAACAAGTCGCTACAGAAAACCCATTCTTGTCAGACTACGGAACACCATATGAAGTTCCAGCTTTCGACAAGATCAAGACAGAACACTATCTTCCAGCTTTTGAAGAAGGCATGAAACAACACAAAGCTGAAGTCGATTTCATCATCAAAAACAGAGCTGTGCCTGATTTCCAAAACACAATCTTGGCTTACGACAAATCTGGCGAGTTATTAGAC
>JAZRNQ010000104.1:0-3909 GCA_045648285.1 Bacteroidales bacterium
CGTTCTGACGGACCGGAAGCGGAAGATTTCCCACGGGGGATTCGCCCTGGGGATGGAACACACGGCCCAGTGCGTCAACGAAGGGCTGTATGTGTCCGCCGGCGGCTGGCACGATATGATGAACAAGGTGCACAATGTCAGCGCCGTGAGCCTGTGCTGCCTGCTGGTGAAGCGGGAGAACTGGCTGGATCTGGACGAAGGGTACCGGGGCGGCCTGGCCGCCGCGGACCTGGCCCTGAAGCAGCGGCAGGCCGGGAAGTGGTTCGTCTTTACGCCCCACGCCAAGGCGCAGCTGGAACCCTGCACCCTGCTCCTCTCCGGGGAGGAACGGGACGGACAGGACGTGGCCCGCTTTGAGCAGGCCTGGGGCAGGGACCTCCACGATCCCTGCTACAGCCCCCGGTTCGGGAAAAAGAAAGCGAATTATCAGTTTTAATGCAGATTCATAATTCACAATTCATAATTCATAATTATATATAGTGAACTAAAATCCCCCGCAGGTTAAAGCGAAACCTCGGGGGATGGATTGTTTTATGAATTGTGAATTATGAATTATGAATTGATTTAATTATGCATTAATCTCAACTGGTTCAGTGACGACTAATCTGAATCCGACTCCGTGGACTGTAATGATTTTCACATTTGGGTCTGCCTTAAGATATTTTCTTAAACGAGCGATGAATACATCCATGGAACGACCGATGAAGTAGTCGTTGTTTCCCCATATCATCTTTAGGACTTTCTTTCGAGTGACGAGGTCATTTTTATTATCGTATAACACCTTGAGCAAAGCTGCTTCTTTTCTAGTCAGCGGCTGTTCCTTTCCATCGAGAATAAGAAGCATATTTTTCGCATCAAAGACAAAACGACCAATGTTAATTTTTTCAGCAGTAAGCGTGTAAGTAAAAGGATCTTTCTTCTCAACGCGATGCATGACAGCTTTTATTCTCAGCAGCAGCTCTTCATTAGTGAAAGGCTTGGTTAGATAATCGTCAACACCATATTCAAAATCTTTCAAAATATTGACAAGCAATCCTTTGGAAGTAAGAAATATCATCGGCACATCTGGATTCAAGATTCTGATCTGAGCAGCCAATGCAAAGCCATCGATGCCCGTCATCTCAATATCAAGAACACAGACATCAATGTCATATTTCTTAAAATAGTCTAAGCCTTCAATACTTTTTTTTGCAGCATATACTTTATAATCAACAGCGTTAAGATTTTCACTTATCGTATTTCGCAATTCAGCATCATCTTCGACGAGCAAAACTGAAGTTTTATTATGTGTTTTCATAATTTGTTGTTTTGTAACAATAAACTAACAAAAAGGAAAATTGTTTAACGCTCAATTATATTTTTTAACCATTGGCTTTTAGCTTTTGGCCATTGGCTATTGAACTAAATCCAATAGTCATCAATTTATTTATTCCTTGTATATAAATACGCTGCGTATTCTCTTAAAACTTGTTTTCTTTCTTCAGAGACCTCAATACTATCAAGATTTTTCAACGAGTCTTCATAATATTTTGTCATAAGGTTAGTCACTATACTTCTGACATTATATTTATCATAAATAGCCAACACCGTCTCAATCTTTTTCTCATCACGACCTTTAGGCATAGAGAAAAGCTGTCTTAATGTATTCTTATCTTCCTCTGACGCAAGTTCTAAAGCCTTGAGATACAAGTAAGTCTTCTTATTATCAGAGATATCACCACCTGTCATTTTTCCAAACACCTTAACATCTCCATAACAATCGAAGATGTCATCTTGTAATTGGAATGCTAATCCGAGGTTAATACCGAAATCATAAACAGCTTGCTGATTCTTGGCATCAGCACCTGCCACTATAGCACCTATTTTTAATACGGAACCGAGTAGCACCGCTGTCTTAAGACGAATCATTTCAAGATAAGCATCAAGGCTAACATTATCTTGTGTTTCAAAATTAAGGTCAAATTGTTGTCCCTCACACACTTCTAACGCCACTTTACACAATTCAGCGAACACCTCATAAGAATATTCTTTTTTCATTGCCAAGACATATTGGAATGCCTTAATCAACATTGTATCGCCAGAAAGCAAAGCGATATCGGAGTTCCATTTGTGATAAACAGTCTCCATACCGCGACGCAATGGAGCTTGATCCATGATATCGTCATGAACTAAAGTAAAGTTATGGAAAATCTCAGCAGCCACAGCTGGAACCATACAATCTTCAACATTTCCATTAAAAAGATCGCAAGCAAGTAAGCATAATGTAGGACGCATTCGCTTTCCACCTTGACGTAATATATATTCTATTGGAGCATATAATTCTTTTGGATTACCGCCAAAATCTTGATTTTCAATATAACTATTAACTAATTCCTGTATTTGTTCAACCTTTACCATAACATTTTTTACTTTATAATTTTGAGTTTCAAAAATACGATTTTTTAAGACAATTAATAATAAAAAATGGTGTGAAATTTGTGAATATTTACAAAAAATTTACAAAACATGAAAGCTTTAAAATCAATCATTCTCTGCCTCACAATATTAATAAGTTGCAGCGTCTATTCACAAGAAGCAACTACTGCAGAACTTGACAAAACCATAGACAAACTAATTCCTAAAGCGAAGAGAAACAGACTCAACGAGAAACAGACAATTTCGTTGATGCAATCATATCATCAGGCTAACGAACAAGATTTCAAAAAAATCATGGAACTTAAAGCATCTGGACAGCCTGACATTTGGATAGAAATATTCCACAAATCCGTTTCCATTGATGAAAGACAAAAGAAAGTTGAGGTTTTACCAGACAAGGTAAAATCTGCCATAAACTTCAAATCATTGAATCTTGACAATGAGATTGCTAACGCCAGAGAAAAGGCTGAACTTTATATATGTGCAAAAGCCAACCTATTATATGAAGACGTCAACGATGAAAATTTAAGAGAAGCCTCAAAACTCATCAAGCAACTTCACAAAATCAATCCACAGAGCAAAAACATTGATGAGCTTATGTTAAAGTCAGTCATTTTACCGTCGAAGCAGATAGTTTTCAGAGTAGCCACACCTATAGAAATGTATTTTCCACAAGACTATGCAAAAATCATCCTCAACTTTGACAACAATACAGTTTACGGCAGACCATTCGATGCTGTTCCTGACAAAGACAAAGACTACGATTTGATGATACGCATCATGATTGATGAAACAATAATATCCCCAGAAAGAATAGAGTCCGTAACTTTCGAAGAGAAAAAAGACAATGTCCAAGCTATAGTAACTGATAAAGCCATGATAAAATCTGCCACTTTAAAAGGCAAAATACAGATTATTGACGTAGAAAATGACGAAATTTTGATAAATACACCATACAACATAAGCTCAACATTCCGTCATCAGTACGCAGAAGTAAGCGGAAACACATCAGCATGCTCAGAATACACCCTAGAACTTTTAAAGCACAAACACATTGATTTTCCAACAGATAACTCACTTATAGAAGCTGCTGCAAAGGAACTAAATCTTAGTCTAAAAAATATTTTTCAAAAAAATTAAAAAAAAGTTTGGATGTATTAAAATTTGTTGTATCTTTGCACTCGCAAAACGAAAGGTAATTGCATTGCCGGCGTAGCTCAGCGGTAGAGCACGTGATTTGTAATCTCGGGGTCGGGGGTCCAAATCCCTCCGCCGGCTCAAAAAGAGGACGAAAATTTCGCCCTCTTTTTTTTTATTTTATATCCACGAAATCACACTAATCTTCACAAAAAACGGATCAGTCCGAAAAATCGGTGGAGCATTAAAAAAGTTAAGCAAATAATGTAGCTAAGCGAAAAATAAAGAAAGGGATATCGCTGATACCGCGGAACTGGCTTCTGAAAGCCTTTACTTTGGCATTGAAGCTCTCGGCAG
>JAZRNQ010000105.1:0-5637 GCA_045648285.1 Bacteroidales bacterium
CATTGATGGTTTGTGGTCTTTTCTGTCTGTTAGATTTAAGTAATCAAGTAGTTCCATTGCTTTTGTTTCCGCTTCTTTTTTTGAAGTGCCTGCTATGTAAGCAGGAATGCAGATGTTTTCTAAAGCTGTAAATTCTGGTAACAGATGGTGAAATTGAAAAATGAATCCAATCTTTTTATTTCTGTAAGATGCTAGTTGTTTGGAATTTAACAGAGTGATGTCTTGATTGTCAATGATTACGTTTCCTTTGTCGGCTTTATCTAATGTTCCTAGGATTTGTAATAGGGTAGACTTTCCTGCTCCAGATGCACCTACTATACATGTGACTTCACCTTTGTTTATGTTAATGTCAACTCCTTTGAGGACTTCAATATTTCCAAAGGATTTATATATGTTGCTGGCTTTAATCATATTCTATATTTTCTGCAAATTTAAGAAATCTTTTCCACTGTCAATAATAAAAAATGAAGGAGAAATCCTTCATTTTTACTATTTGTGTTATACTTTAAATTTGGTATTCTTATTATTTGTTTTTCTGTAGTTTAGCTCTCGTAAAAGGTTTATTTCTGTCGAATAGATATCTGTATGTTATATGTGTCTTATATATTGTTGCACCTGCGCTTTCTGCGATTTTCATCATAGGTGGATTAAAGTCTCCAATCCAGTTTAGTTGAAGGTCTTTATATTTGAATCTTTTCTTGATATGTTGTGATTCTAATGAGCATACTAGTCCAGCTTCTAATCCTTTTCCTCTGTGTTCTGGAACTATTCCGAAAACTAATGAAATGGCTCTATCGCATACTCTTGCTATTTTAACTCTCCAAAGAACTCTTAATTTATTGAATAAGTTCATTTTTCCGTTAAGACCTTTGTAGATTTGGTTAAGGTCTATCATAAGTAGGAAGAATCCGATTGGTTCTTTGTTGCCGTTTTCATCAATATGATAGGCAAAGTGCATTAACCTTGGGTCAATGATTGGTTTGAGGCTGTTTAACAAGCCAATAGCATGTTGGCGAGTGAGTTTTGTAGCTCCAGGAATTGCGCCCCAAGCTTTGTTGTATATAATTAGGAAATCATCTGCGTATTTATCTATATTACGCTTGTCGAGTATTTCAAAGCTGTAGCTTGGATTGCCATAAAAACGTTTCGCTTTTTCATGTAAAATAGGGTCAAGGCCGTCATTTGAGAAGACTCTACGATATGTGAACTGTCTGAAAAAAGTTTGAAATCCATAATTTTCAAATAGTTTGCTGTAGTAAGGGTAGTTGTATGGCATGTTGTAAACCGGATCTGAGAAGCCGTCGTTAAGGCACCCCCAGAAGTAGTCGCGGTCGCCGAAGTTAATGGGGCCGTCCATGGCTTCTTGTCCGTGTTCTATGTTCCATTTTTTTGCGGCATCGAAAAGCATATTAGCAGCTTCTTGATCGTCAATGCAGTCAAAGAAACCACAGCCTCCAGTGGGCTGGCCGTTTTCTTCTTTCTTGTATGTGTTAGAAGTTTTTTCGTCGTAAAAGGCTGCGATTCTGCCAACTACTTTGCCTTGTTTGTCTTTGAGGATGAATCTTATAGCATCACCATGTCTAAATAGTTTGTTTCTAGATTTGTCAAAGACATTTTCTATTTCGTTATCTAATGGTCTTACGTAGTGAGGGTCTTTTTTGTATAATTTGGCAGGAAAATCAAGCCATTGTCTAATGTCTTTATTTGTCTTAACTTCTGATAGTATGTAATTCCCCATTTCTAAAAATTTGTGCAAAAATCTGAAAAAATGAAATTAAATTAAAGGAATAAGTGATATTTATTAATGGAAATCACCGAATGAATATGAAAAGTCTCCCAAATCAATTAATTCATAAAGAAAATCATTGAGAATTATTTTCTAAATATTCATTAATTAACAGTTTTGCTTTATCAGCATCCTCGATGTTGACGCTAATGCTGCATCCGTTGTATGCAGATCCAGAAACCCAACCCGCTGCAAGACTTTGATTTAGTCTGTTTTTAACAATGCTAAATATGTTATTATCAGCGAGTATTGATGAAATGTATGCGGTTTCTATTTCTGAACCAATGAATATTTCAGTCAAGTTGTTTTCCATATTTTTTAATTTTATGTTTAGTACTGCAATAATAATAAAAAAATCTTAATTTTGTTCAAAATAAATTGAAAATGACACTTACAAATCGATACAAGTATATTATAGAATATTTTGAAAAAAATATGCCAGTTGCAGAGTCTGAGCTGAATTTTGAAAATCCTTATCAACTTATTGTAGCAGTGATACTTTCAGCACAATGTACTGACAAGCGTGTTAATATGACGACGCCGGCTTTATTCGAGCGATATCCAGATGCTGATGCTTTGTCAAAGGCTTCTGTTGATGATATATATGAATTGATTAAGTCAATTTCTTATCCGAATAATAAATCGAAGAATTTACTAGGCATGGCTAAGGTGTTGATGTCAGAATTTAATGGAGTTGTTCCTGATGATGTTGACAAGTTACAAATATTGCCAGGTGTAGGTAGAAAAACAGCAAATGTTGTAGCATCTGTAGCATTTAACAAGCCTGCTATGGCTGTGGATACGCATGTTTTTAGGGTGTCGGCTAGGATAGGGTTAACAAAAAATGCAAAAAATCCTTTAGAAACTGAGAGGCAATTGGTGAAGCACATTCCGGAGTCTATAATTCCCAAAGCGCATCATTGGTTGATTTTACACGGAAGATACGTATGTAAAGCAAGAAAGCCAGAATGTGAAAAATGTGGTATTAACACGATATGTGAATATTTCTTAACAAAGGTTAAAAATAGTTAAAATCCTTGACAAAAAAGTATAAAACACTTATCTTTGTAAACCAATTTTAAAGATAAATAAAGCGCTTTATTTACTTAAAGTAATTCTTGAATATAAATATATAACTTGTTGAAATAAAATTATTAGTATGGAAAAGATTGTTACAGCTGAGGAAATTGAAAAAATTAGAAAAGAGAAATTGAAAGCATTAGAAGCTACAATTGGTAATATTGAGAAAGCTTGTGGAAAAGGTAGCATTATGCGTTTGGGTGAGACTGCTGCTGACAAGGTTGAAAGTATATCGACTGGTTCTTTGGGTTTGGATTATGCTTTAGGAATTGGTGGATTGCCAAAAGGAAGAATTATTGAAATATTCGGACCGGAAAGTTCTGGAAAAACAACATTGGCATTGCATGTCATTGCAGAATCTCAAAAGCAAGGTGGTATAGCTGCATTCATCGATGCTGAACATGCTTTTGATCGCTTTTATGCTAAGAAATTAGGTGTTGATGTTGAAAACTTGCTTATATCTCAGCCAGACTGCGGAGAACAGGCTTTAGAAATTGCAGAAAATCTTATTCGTTCTGGTGCTATTGATGTTATTGTTGTTGACTCTGTTGCAGCTTTGACACCAAAAAGCGAAATCGAAGGCGAGATGGGCGATAGTAAAATGGGCTTGCAAGCTCGTTTGATGTCACAAGCAATGCGTAAACTTACAGCTACAATTAGTAAAACAGGCTGTGTTTGTATCTTTATCAACCAGTTGCGTGAGAAATTGGGTGTTATGTTCGGTAATCCAGAGACAACAACTGGCGGTAATGCCTTGAAATTCTATAGCTCTGTTCGTCTTGATATCAGAAAAGTTAGCCAAATTAAAGATGGTGAAAATATCAACGGTAATAGAGTTAAAGTAAAAGTTGTTAAGAATAAGGTGGCACCTCCATTCAAGAAAGCGGAATTCGACATTCTTTATGGTGAAGGTATTTCACTTACAGGTGAGATCATAGATTTAGGCGTTGAAATGGGTGTAATCAAGAAGAGTGGTTCATGGTTTAGCTATAATGAAACCAAATTAGGACAGGGTAGAGATGCTTTGAAGCGACTTCTTGACGAAAATCCTGAATTGTGTGAAGAACTATATGCTAAAATAATGGAAGCTTTAAAAAATAGTGACCAAGATTAAATAATTGATAATGAAAAAGATTTGTTTAATTCTCATGAGCATCTTGATTCTTTCAAGTTGCTCTGAGAATCTTTCTAAGAAGAATAATGCAAATAGTGCAACTAATGAAGTTGCATCTGTCGAAAAGTCAAATGTTGAGATTGTTTCTGAAGCTATATTATCAGATTCATTAAATGCTGATTTGTATGTACAAAGAGCAAGACTTAATCTAGCTAATGAAAAAGTAAGTAATGCAATTAGAGATATTAATTCTGCATTGTCTATAGAAAAGAATAATATTGATGCTCTTTTGGTTTTGGCTGATATTTATTATGCTCTTGGTGATGAAGATAATATCTTGCTAACATTGAATAAGGCTAGTGAATATGCTCCATTGGATACCAGACCTATAATTAAATTGTCTGAACTTAGCTTCTTGCAAGGTAATTTTAGAATGGCTGGCGCATATATAGATAAAGCTTTGGAGATGGATAAATATAATCCTAAGGCTTACTATATGCGAGGAATGTTGGCTTTAACGGAAAATGATACAGTTGCTGCACTTAAGAATTTTATGACATCTCGTATGCAACAAGCTGATTTTGTAGATCCACTGATACAAATAGCTCATATTTACGTGGCTCAAAATGATACACTTGCTAAATCGTTTTATAAAGAAGCAATGATAGCATCTCCTGATAGTTATTATATTGTTTATGATTATGCAATGTATCTCCAAGAAAATGGTTTCCCAGAAGAAGCATTGTCATATTATGATACATTGCTGGAAATTATGCCTGATAATGTTAATTTTAACTTTAATAAAGGCTATGTCTATTTGGTATATTTAGGTGAAAATGAGCGCGCATTGGAATGTTTTAACAAAGTATTGCAAATAGATCCGACATCGGTTGATGCTTTGTTTAATAAGGGTAGAACTTATGAGCAAATGGGGGATTATATTAATGCGAAAAGCATCTATCACCAAATTTTAAGGGATAATCCAGACTATCAATTGGCAATAGATGCTGTAAATCGTATCTCTGAATAGTTATTCTTCAGAGAAAAGTTTTATCAGTTTATTGATTCTTTCGTTTAATTCATTATTTACTACTTCGAAATCAGCGATATCGTTAAGATTTGCTTTGATTCCGAAGTAGAATTTTATTTTAGGTTCTGTTCCAGATGGTCTGATGCTTATCTTTGTTCCATCTTCAGTAAGGAATTGTAAAACGTCAGATTTAGGGAGGTTGATGGCAGATTCGTTGCCATTACGAATGTCTTTTGAAATGCTTGTCTTGTAATCTTTGATTTCTACAATATCAGAACCTAAGATTTGTTTTGGAGGTGTGGTTCTGAATCGAAGCATCATGTTCTTGATTTCTTCACTGCCACTAATGCCTTTCTTTGTTAACGACAAAAGACCTTCTTTATAGAAACCAAATTCTTTGTATATTTCTTTAAGTATCTGATAAAGAGTTTTGTTTTGTTCTGCAGCCCATGCAGTAATTTCTGCTATCATATAGCAAGCACTATTCGCATCCTTATCACGAACAAAATCACCGATTAAGAATCCGTAGCTTTCTTCACCACCACAAATGAACGTTGTGTCTGGATTGTTTAAGATAGTGTCGGCAATATATTTAAAGCCTGTTAGAACGTCGTACTTTTCTACATT
>JAZRNQ010000106.1:0-4548 GCA_045648285.1 Bacteroidales bacterium
GTATCTTTGAGGTAGTCCAAGCTAAATTATTTGAACATCAAATTATTGAGAATAACTTGTATAATAATGGGCAACGGATAAGAAATTGCAAACTGTTTTATTACACTATATTTATCATGCTTTCAAACAACTCTTTTCTAAGTGCAAAGATACGATTTTTATCCAATTATAAGAATATACTCCTGAAAAAACTCTTCTTGGGATAAAGGAAAAGACATGACAAATTCGTGGCAATCCAACTCAATAATAGAAAAGCAATTTAGGAAGCTGGACATTCTAATAAACCAACGTACCATACAATTAAATATAAAACAAGAGGACAGCAAAAAACTGTCCTCATACCCTGATGGCAACTTTTGGTTGCCAGACACCTCGACCTCCCCGTAAATAAAAAGAAAAATTGTGGAGAGTCAGGGAGTTGCTTCTTTAAAATGGTTGTGCTTGTGCACCCTCTAGTAATTTCAATGTTTGTGGATTTATCCGCTCAAAATTACTATTTCTCCACTCAATATGAAAATATTCAGGCATAAAATTTATACGTTTGCCTAAAATATATCTTTCTCCTTCGTATTCAATACCAAAAAATTTTCCAGTTCCTTCTCTATAAAGGCCAACCAGCTGTGGAACACCACCTACTGTGGGACTTTCATGCTCCTTTATGGTTTTTGCTACACAATGGAAACAAAAACGACTTGTCCCCTCATTTGGATTGCGTTCTTTCATTACATTTTCAAAGTCGCTTTTACCACTTCCTCCAATATATACTATCTGGGATTTGTTCGGCAGTATTATTTCTTTACAACTAATAGTGCCTTCAGCACTTTTTATTTCACCTAAATGAAAATCATAACATGATTCTCTTGATGCAAATAAAATTGAAAAGGATGGTTTGGGATTAGGGTAATTTATAAGTGACGATTCAATTTCCGCTCTAACAGAAGATAATTTGTTCATAAAATTATCTTCTGTTAGCTCGAAAAATAAGCCACAATCTATTTTATATATAATTCTCTCAAGAGTGTGAAGTGGAAATAAAACATCCCCACAATAAGCAAAAATATATGGATGCTGGAGGGAGCAAAAAACTTTCATTCCTTCATCGTATTTTGAAGATGACTCTGAGTATCTCCATGAAAAACGACTATCGGCGGCAAAATATATTGAAGATATTTTCCTACCATCTTTTTTATTATCAACTCCTACCCATGCTGCAATTAACGTCATTTTGCGTATCAATTTTATAATATAGTAACGATTGTGTCATTAATCATAAATTATGTAGTAATGCAAAATTAGTATTTTTTCATATATACTGGAATGTTTCATCTGAAATTTTATTTTAGAATTATGATATAATCCATATAATAGAGAACGGTTCATCGTAGCCGAGTTCACCAAACCACAGGCAAAGGTAGTCCGTGTTCTTTGTTCAAGCAAGGTCAAGCCCTGCGGGTGTCGTGGAAAAATCATCCTCGCCCGTAGGGCTTCTGTATTTTCCCACACAACCTTGCATGGCAAGAACACGACCTTTAAAAGCCTGTAGTTTGGGAACTCCGGCCCCAATAAGCCGGACTAACTAGAAAAATATAATGTTATGTCAAAAGAAGGAAAGTACACTCTTGAAACACTCCTGCCTCTGAATGTTTCATACGACTATGACCATATGTTGACCCAAGGTGATGTCGATATGGTCAATTCAATTGTAGAGGTAATTGAAAGCACTCGTTCAGAACGTATCCCGAAAGTCGGAGACAGAATAGCTTATGTACGTGACGACGGTTCATATCACGGCAGAGCTCTTATCGAAAGAGAAATTGACGGATACTTCCGAATATGTACCGCTCCATGCATCCCATTCGTATGGATAAAAGAAAACGATATATCTCTTGATGTAAGCGGAGGTCCGTTCTGTCATGCCGACATCGAAGGATTAAGGTTTACAGGATGGATTGAAGCCGATTTCAAGAAATGGGGACATTGCGGACCTACTGTAAACGGCACGGTATCTTTCAAGGCCAGAGTGCCTCTATGGTCATACATAGAATCGTCTCATAAATGAAACCGTCAAATAGAAAACAAATAATTAATCATATAATACTTATAAATATATCATGCAGACAACATCATCACATACAGACCTGCTGTCAGGCATCCTGAACATACAGGTGAGAAATGAGGACAAAATCACGGAACAAGACCGCTTATATTGCCAAAAGCAACAGGACGAACTGTACAAGACTCTCGACCAGATTGACGGATGGTATGACATTTTCAAGAAGGAAGCCGACAAATATGAAGGCCTCATCAAGTTCAAATACGAAGAGAACGGCAGCAATACCGTTCGCAGTTACCATGATTATTACAACAAGGAGAAGGAGGACTACACACACCACGAGTTCAAGCCATTCCAGATCATGAATGAACTTGTAGGCAAGAATTATAGCGCGGTACAGAACTTCATCAACCGTATCATCGGCTACTTCAACAACACATACAATGTATCGGTAGAAACTCCAAAGATCTGTGAGAAAACTCTCCAGATGGGTTTCCGCCCAGTGTATAGCACCTACGTCGATATGGTCATCGAACATCTCGGAGGCAGGAGTTTCCGTGACACTGCCGAAGAGGAATTGATCAAACGATTCCTGAATACTGTAAGACCTTCTTGTTGGAGCAAGGTGAAGCCTGAACAAAAGAAGGACAAAATCATCTTCCCCGACATCGTTACCTGGGATTCGATACATTATGAATACTACAAGGAATATGATTTCGCATACGAAACCGATAATAAGGTTAGCAGATTCTGTGAAGGCATCGCCTTTGGCGCGGACGATACACTATGCGGAAGTATAGGTGTTATTATGGGACTTGACACCCGTAATGTCGACATCTCCCGATGGTATGAACTGACAACATCAAATGCTACGGAAATCAAGTTTTACGCTAACGGGCGCATTGACGTCAAGTTCAAGGACAGTGCAGCGGCCGAAAACTGTTTCAAGCGATTGAGACTAAGTGAAATCAAACTAAAGGACGAAAACTGATAAGAATTCAAGATACATGACACTTCGTAGGTTATGCTTGCGGAGTGTCTTTCATTTTCACGCAATAAATCATCAAACCATGTACACCATCATACCACAACAGATTCCGCCGGATAAGCGTGCTGAAATCAATGAGAAGATACTGTTTGCCATAAATTCAGGTAAGGACATGATTCCAGCAGAGAGCATATATAATTGCTACACTGGTATTGGAGGACTGCATAACCTGAAACAATCTGATTTTAACAGCTACCATGAATATGCAGAAGCAAAGAAAGAGTTCGAGATGGGACAATTCTTCACTCCGCACGAAATTTGCCGCGATATGGTAAACGTGCTGTCTCCATCATCATCCGAAATGATCCTAGACATGTGCTGCGGCATGGGGAACTTCTTCAACCACCTGCCCAATCAACATAACGCCTACGGATTTGACATTGACGGCAAGGCTATATCTGTCGCAAAATATCTATATCCTGATGCCCATATAGAAAAATGCGACATACAGCAGTATCGTCCGGAACAACATTTTGATGCCATCATCGGTAATCCTCCCTTCAATCTGAAGTTCGACTTCCGACTATCGCAGGAGTATTACATCGACAAAGCATACCATCTGCTCAATCCCGCAGGCTTTCTGATGATCATCGTTCCTGCATCTTTTATGCAGAATGAGTTTTGGGAGAAGAGCCGTGTCTCAAGAGTAAACGAAGACTTCTCCTTTATCGGACAGACAAGATTATCGCCGCACGCCTTTACATCGGTAGGTGTAGATAACTTCAACACCAAGATAATGGTTTTCCTGCGTCGCTCACAGCATATAGAGATGACCCCCTACAATACCGATGAGTTCGTCTCTATGGCAGAACTCAAGGAGCGTGTGAAGAGAGCCCGTGAGATGAAGCACCGCCTGCGTCTTGACCTTATGCGTGAGACCAACCGCATAGACAAGGAGGAGTTGGAGCACTTCGAGTACAAGCTCGCCAAGTACATGTACGAGTTGAAGGCTCACGCAAGACTCAACAAGCATATCGACAAGGCTGTGGCTCTTGTTACCAAGTTCCGTAATCAGAAGCCACCTGAGAATGCCACCAACGAGCAGATGAAGGAGTGGGAACGCAAGAAACTGACCACTGCCAAAGTGCTTGCCACCATACGCAAGTATATCACCTCGCAGAATGTCGTGCCACGCAAGGAGGTGGCATTGGTAAAGACCTCCTACGGCTTCAAGCTCAAGCAGTATGCACCACGACTGCTTGACAAGGTGGAGCATAAAGCGGCAAGCATCAATGACCTCATATTGGATAGCAGTACTCTACCTATGCCGGAGATAGCAACTGAAGAGAATATGCGACAGATACGCATTGCCAAGAGGCTTATCCGCCGTAAGCGTTGGCTCTATGATATACAGAATCAACCATTCTCCGATATGGAAACGGACAATGCCCTTGCCGAGTATCTTGACAATGCTACCTTCGTAAACAAGGATGGCGAGGTGTGCGAG
>JAZRNQ010000107.1:0-17578 GCA_045648285.1 Bacteroidales bacterium
AATTGATGAAAGGTAAAAATTAATTAAGTAAAAAACAGAAAAACATATAACCATGAGTGAAGGATTATATTCAATGGAAGCTAAGGATTTCGACAAGACCTTAGATTTGACTAAAATAAAACCATACGGCGACACAATGAATGACGGCAAGGTACAGATGAGTTTCACTTTGCCAGTGCCATGCGGAGCAGAAGCTGTTGAAGCAGCTAAGCTTATGATGAAGAAAATGGGACTCGAAAACCCAAGCGTCGTTTATTATAAAGAACTCACACCAGGATTCACATTCTTCAACTGCTACGGCAGCTGTCAACATACAGTAGATTACACAAACATCTACGTTCCTAAAGTTGAAAGCAACGTGATGGATATGTATGAAACAGACGAATTCATCAAGGAACACATCGGACGTAAAGTCGTTATCGTCGGAGCAAGTACAGGTACCGACGCTCACACTGTAGGTATCGACGCTGTCATGAACATGAAAGGTTACGCTGGTCACTACGGTCTCGAACGTTATGAAATGATTGACGCATACAACCTCGGCAGTCAGGTTCCTAACGAAGAACTCATCGCAAAAGGCATCGAACTCGGTGCTGACGCTTTGATAGTTTCACAGACTGTTACACAAAAAGACGTTCACATCCAAAACCTCACTAACTTGGTTGAGTTGATGGAAGCAGAAGGCTTGCGCGACAAGATGATTCTCGTTTGCGGCGGCGCTCGTATCACACACGAACTCGCTAAGGAATTAGGTTACGACGCTGGCTTCGGCATGAACACATACGCTGACGACGTAGCATCATTCGTCGTTGCAGAGATGGTAAAGAGAAATAACAAATAAGTATAATATTTAAAACTAAATACAATGGATAAAGATCAAGTAAGAGAAGTCATTGCCAGAAGAGCAGCTAAGGAATTGCATGACGGCGACGTTGTTAATCTCGGTATTGGCATTCCAACAATGATTCCTAACTACTTGCCAGAAGGCGTCACTGTTACACTTCAAAGTGAAAACGGTGCTATGGGCATGGGACCAACACCAGCAGCAGGCGAGGAAGACAAGAACCTCATCAACGCAGGCGGCGGTTACATCACATTGATGCCAGGCGGCAGCACTTTCGACTCAGCTACATCATTTGCCATCATCAGAGGCGGTCACGTCAATGTTTCATTCCTCGGCGCATTGCAAGTTGATGAAAACGGCGACTTGGCAAACTGGATCATCCCAGGAAAGATGGCTCCAGGCATGGGCGGCGCGATGGACTTGGTAGTAGGAGCAAAGAAAGTTATCCTCACCATGGAGCACACACAAAAGGGCGCACCTAAGATTTTGAAGAAATGTACACTTCCGCTCACAGCATCAGGACAAGTCAATATGATCATCACTGAGATGGGCGTTATGGAAATCACACCAGAAGGCATCGTTCTCACAGAGATACATCCAGAGTTCACAGTGGAAGATGTTCAAGCTGCAACAGAAGCAACTTTGATTATCTCTCCAAACTTGAAGTCGATGGTTGATTGAAACTAGGCTTTTGGCTTTTGGCCATTGGCTGTTGAACCAATGGAGTTCAAACGCCAATGGCTAATAGCCAACAGCAAAAAATGCGTCAGTGTTTATTATAGAGAGCACTGATGCGTTTTTTTTTGTCAACGGATCAAAATATTTATAATTTCGATTTTGTTACAAAAAACACAAGAATACCTACTAAAAGTCCAGAAATAATACTTGACAAAATACTGATTCCCCATGTTCTAAACTTTTCCTTTTTCTTCTTTTTTTCATATTCCTCTAATGAAGGAATCATTATGTCTACTTTCTTATCAATATTGATTAAAACAGAAATCTGCTCAAAATATGCTGAAAAAGAATTGCCAGAATTAATCTTTTTGTTACTTCTCAATGAAGCAACAATACTTTTAATATCTGTTAGTTGTGGTTTTATTGTGGTGAAATAATACGGAAAAACTTCAGTAATAGTTTTTGTGTTATATCTTTTTAATTTTTCGACAATTGTTATGCCGATATTTGCCGCTAATAATTCCAAGGTATCGTAACCAGCTCTGTCTAAATGTTCTTTAGCTTCTTTGAGTTCATATTCACATTGCACGATATCGTTGCAAACATTGGTAGCTTTAAATATATGATCTAATGCACTCCTGAGTTGATTGATAGGAGCGATATACATCTTTTGTTCTTCGTTGAAATTTTCTAATAAAATTACAGCTTGTCTGACTTTATCGTATAAAGGGAATAACTCTTCAAGTTTATTGAAGCAGTGAAGTCTGTTATTCATAAATGATAGTTATTGGTAAGGTGCTATAAATTTTGTTATGGTAATGTTGTTGTTAGAAATTTGTTTATGATTTTATCAGCTTCAGACTTAATCATAAAACGACCTTCAACTAAATTGACATTGCCAATAATTTTATCTAAATTGTAATTTTCTCTTGTATCAGGCGTTTCTATATATTCAACAGTATCAATGTCTATACCTTTTCTTTCAAGGAAAATTTTTCTGATGCGTTCACTAAAATCGTTCATTTTTGTAAGGTATTAAAAATAATGGTTAATGAAAATAATCTGTAACTTGATAAAAGTTGTCGCAAAAATACAATATCAAGTTACTTTTGTCAAGGCTTTGCAAAGGAAATATTTTGCCTTTAACAATTTTTAACATAAATGCAGTGAAATATTAAGAAATGATGTTAAGGATTTTTTAAGAAGTCAACAAGACTACTATAGACTACAAGACCACAAGTTTTTTTTTAGTTAGGAATGAATTTTAATCTCCTCAATTCCTCAATTCCTTAGTTCCTTAATTCCTCAGTTCTGTGTTAATCAGATTAACCACAACCTTAACCATGACGTCTTTTTCTTCAGGACGGCTTTCAGCAATCATCAGAGTGATCGCGACTAAAGTCCCATTGCTAATTCGTTTAGAACCATCAGAATTGTATAAAATGCCATTATTCTGCATAAACCAAAGAAATAAAGTCGCTGCAATACGTTTGTTACCATCACTAAAAGAATGGTTCTTCGTCACTAAATAAAGCAACATTGCTGCTTTCTCTTCAACGGAAGGGTAGAGGTCAGCACCATCGAAAGTCTGATAAATCTGTCCGATAGAGCTTTTGAAAGAATCGTCTTTTTCGTTTCCGAACAGCCAGCTGCCGCCGAACTTTTCTTTAAGATTCTGAATAGTTAAAATAGCATTGTCGTAAGTAGCGATGAATTTATTTTCATAAGTCGTTTTCTCGATTTTAAGTTTTTGATAATCGTATTTATCAAGAGTATCAAGCGCATAAGTGTAATCTGTCACTACATGTATCAAATCCAGATTTTCTTTGTTTGACAATTCCGGTTGCGAACTAATTGTGCGACCAAGAATATGAACTAATTGCGACAATTCTTCATATTTCCGTTGAGTTATTTTATCATTGATAGCATAACCTTTTATCAGATATTCCTTAAGAATTTTATTGGCCCAGATTCTGAATTCAACACCTCTTTGCGATTTGACTCTATACCCGACAGAAATGACAACATCCAAATTATAAATGTTAACATCGCGTGTTTGTACCTTATCTTTTATTGCACCATGTTTAGTGGTTGTCGCAAATTTTGAGACAACCACAGTGTCCTTTAATTCTTCTTTAATGGCATTATTTATATGCTTTCTGATAGTTTTTTCATCTCTGCCGAACAAAATCGCCATTTGGTTGGCAGTCAACCAAACCGTTTCTCCGTCCAATCTGACATCAATGGAAGTAACACCGTCTTTGGTCTGATAAATTACGACCTTTTTATCTGCTTTTTTCATAGTAACATAAACTTTGGTGCTGCAAAACTACAACCGTCTCATCCTTTTGTCAAGCGTTTGCAAAGGAAATATTTCGCTTTTAACAATTTTTAACATAAAGTCTATGAAATATTAAGAAATGATGTTAAGGATTTTTAACCATTGAGCTAAGGCTATGAGCCGTGAGCTTTGAGCTGTCAACAGTCAACAGACTTTGTTCACGGTGTTAGGAATGAAATTTAATTCCCTCAGTTCCTCAAATCCTTAGTTCCTCAGATCCTTAGTTCCTCAGATCCTTAGTTCCTCAGATCCTCAGATCCTTAATTCCTCTGCGTTCTCTGCGCCTTTGCGAGAGGATTTGGGGAACGAGTTTTGGGAACGAGATTGTTTAAGAGTTTTTTGCGTTGTTGGAAAAAGGAATATTTTCTTAATTTTTATTAACATTTGTTCTGTCTTTATCTTTTTTCTTAATATATTTGTAATGTTAATATTTATTAAGATTTATCTATGATAACAAAACAGGCTTTAGGTAGCATCCTCTTCGGAATGGCTGACATTCTCCGTGATAAAGTTGAAGATTATAAGTCATATATACTTTCATTATTGTTTTTTAAACGTCTTTCCGATAATTATTTATGGGAAATAGAAAACGTAAAACAGAAATTTGCAAAGGAAAATAACAGAGAACCTTCTGAAAGAGAATTGAATGTCATCACTAAAAAGATGCACGATTTTGTTATTCCAGAAGGTTGTTTCTGGGAGGATGTGCGTAAGGCTTCTATCGACAAGAAAAACGAGAAACTTAACGAGGCTGTCAATGCTATCGCTGACAAGAATATTGACGCTAACGGTAAATATATCTTGAAAGGTATCATCAATACTGTGCGTTGGAACGAAGCTGCTCCTGATGGCTCCGGTGGCAAGAAACTGAACCCTGAAGTGCTTTCTAATCTGGTTAGTTATCTTGATGCTGTTGACTTGAGCAATCGTAATGCCAGCGTTGATGTGCTCGGTGATGCTTACGAATATCTCATCAAACGTTTCGCCGATGAAAATAAAGGTGGTACCATGGCTGGGCAATTCTATACACCGCAGGAAGTCGTTGATATCATAGTGCGTTATCTCAAACCACAGAAAGGAGAGACAGTCTATGACCCTACATGTGGCTCTGGTGGTTTCCTCCTCAACTCTGCGAAATATGCTAAAGCTAACTACGGAACTCAGAAAGGTCTCCGTCTCTTCGGACAGGAATTAGTCTGGAATACATGGGCTATTTGTAACATCAATATGATTCTGCATGGATTGGATGCTCGCATCGAGCAGGGCGACACCATCAGAGACCCTAAGTTTAAAAACGAGAAAAACGAGTTGGAGATTAGGACTTTCAACAAGGTGATGGCAAACTTTCCTTTCTCTTTAGAAAACTGGGCGCAGAACGGCGAACCTAAGAAAGACAAGAAAGGCAAGGCGGTGAACAAAAAAGACGGCACTCCGCAATTAGAATATAAGAACGCTTTCACCGATACCTATAACCGTCTCGTCTATGGCATACCTCCTTATAGCAACGGCGACTTCGCTTTCTTGCAACATATCATTGCCTCTCTCGACGAGAACGGAAAAGCCGGCGTCGTTTGTCCTCAGGGCGTGCTCTTCCGCGGACAGCCTGAAAAGACTGAGGAAGAAGACGGTCAAAACCGTAAGGCTGATGTGGAATATACAATACGCCGCGGATTCCTGCAAGGCATCGACTTCGCTGAACATAAAAACATAATTGACGCTATCGTAGTGCTGCCAAGCAACCTTTTCTACGGAACAACAATACCAGGCGCAATTATCTTCTTCGATAAAAACAAACCTGAAGAACGTAAGGACAAGGTGCTTATGATTTACGCTGCAAAAGAAGGTTGGTACCGCGAAGAGGCTAATATGAATGTCCTTGAACCACACGACATCTTGCGTATCTCCACTATTTTAGAAAGCTGGGGCGATACAGACAAAGCGCAGGAATGGATTACTCAACAGAAGGAACGCTTGAGAAATGATATACAAGAAGATCTTGATTTTCAACTCTCTGAGATTGAAAATAATTATAACGAAGATATAAAGCATGCTGCCAATCGTTTGGCAAATGCGATAAAAAATATTGAAGAGAAACTATCCGACAACAAGAAACCTACTGCTGGTGAGTTGAAAAGCAAGGATACGGCGAAGAAAGCTTTTGACAAACTGCAGAACGACAAGCAGGTTAAGATAGATGCGGCTAATGAAAAAGCCAACAAGAAACGCAACGCTATCGACGATGTGGAAGTTGAATTGATGAATATGCTTGCCGATGCCGACTTGCGCAAACGCTATTTCTCCATTGTTGACATGGACGAGATTGAGGAAAACGAATTCAATCTCAACATACCACGATATGTAGATACTTTCGAGCCTGAAGAACAGATAGACTTGAAGCAAGCCATTGCCGATTTCCAGCAAGCCATGAAAGAAGAAAGTACGGCGATGAACACCCTGAACGAACTTTTGAAAACTTTGAACGGAGGAAAGTGAGATGGTGGAAGGTTGGAAAAAAGATAAATTTAAAAATCAGATTCAAAATAAGTCTGGTTATACATGGTCTAAGGAACAGGAATTAAAAAATAAAGCAATTAATTCTGTTAGAGTGTTAACTGTATCAAATATTCAGACCGAGTTAGATTTATCAGAAGAATTATATTTGCAAAATGTCAGTGATAAAGATAAGAATGAGAAAATTGTAAATAAAGATTGGTGTATTGCTGTAAGTTCAAACGGAAATAGAAAAAGAATAGGTAATGCAGTATTTATTAAGAATGATACGGATTATTTATTTGCATCCTTTTTAACTGCATTAAAACCAAAAGATAGTTCAGATATTCTTCCTGAGTATTTTTTCAGATGGCTGACTTCATATAATGTACAAGAAAGAATTTCATCTGTTTCAGAAGGTACAACTGGACTTGGAAATTTGGATATGAGATATTTACGAAATATAGATATCAATTATCCTGAATCTCCAACCGAACAAGCTTCCATTGCTAACATTTTATCATCAGTTGATGAAGCGATAGAGAGTGTAAAGAAGAGCATAGAAGCAGCTGAGAAGTTAAAGAAAAGTCTGATGCAGAATCTTCTCACTGGCAGAATGAAAACCGACGGCACATTTAGAACAGAAGAAGAATTCTACGAAGATGAGAAATTCGGCAAAGTACCAATTGGATGGGAGGTGAATAGATTTAAGGAGTTTGCTGTTTTGCAAAGAGGTAATGATTTAACAGATAATGATGTTGTTCAAGGTGATTATCCAGTTGTTAAATCAAATGGTGTATCTATATATCATAATAAATACTTTGTTGAACCTCCAGGAGTTGTCACGGGAAGGTCTGGGACAATAGGTAAGGCTTTTTATATAGAAGAAAGATTTTGGGCGCATAATACAACTTTGTATGTAAAAGATTTTAAAGGTAATGTTCCTAAATATATTTATTATCTAATCCTTTCAATGGATTTTAGTAGATATTATGCGGGAACAACTGTTCCTACCTTAAATAGGAATGACATACATAAATTAAAAGTTATAATACCAAAAGTATTAGAGGAACAACAAAAAATTGTATCTGTATTGGATGCAAGTAATGTAATAATAAACGACAAACAAAACCAAATCACCACACTCGAACGCTTGAAAAAGTCTTTGATGCAGAATTTATTGACAGGAAAGGTGAGAATGGGGGAAGAGAAATAAAAGGAGAAAGAAAAATAATAAACTATAAATAATATGAATTCAAATATAAATTTAATAACAGTCTTTATAGCTTCTCCTTCAGATGTCGCACAAGAAAGAAGAAGTGCAGAAGAAGTTATTAGACTTTTAAACCAGACTTTAGGTAAAGAAAGAGGTCTTAGGATTGAAAGTAAAATGTGGGAAAAAGATACTTATCCTTCAATAGGAAAATATCCACAAGATGTAATTAATAATCAAATTGGTGAATATGATATTTTTGTAGGAATTATGTCTACAAAATTTGGCTCTCCTACAGATAAAGCGGAATCTGGAACAGAAGAAGAATTTAATAGAGCTTATGATAGTTATAAGTCAGAAGGCCAATGTAAGAATTTAATGTTTTATTTTTGTAATGATCCAGTCTCAAGGGATGCTATAAATCAGATAACTAAAATAAATGATTTTAAAAGTAAAATTGCACAGAAAGGAATTTATTACAAAGAATACAGCAAAGATTCTTTTGAAAAAGATTTTCACGAAGATTTATATAAGTGTGTTGTTAATTTGTATCCTCAAAAAATAACCAAAACAGAATTGGATTATATACCTACAGAATTGTCTGACGATTTTCAAAATTATTTGAGTGAAATTGGCGTTAATTTTACTCATCCAATGTGTGATAAAATATATTTTAACGATATCTTTGTTCCACATAATTTAAGAGATTTATCGTCAGAATCCCATGAACATAATCATATTAATGCAGAGAGTTTGTCGGATGCAATAGATTGTAAAGGTTTTTTGTATCACATAAATGGAAATGATAGATCTGGAAAAACATCGTTATGTAAGTATTTTTTTGAAAGGTACTATGAACAAAATTTATATCCAGTATTGTTGAATGGAAGTGATTTTACAAATAACACTCGTTCTGATAAATTGTTGTCAATCATAAAGAGTAAGATAGAAAATCAGTATAAATCAATTACAAAGTTGCCGACATTCGATAAAAATGATAATGATGAATTTGTTTTAATAGTAGATAATTTTCAATATGCTTGTAAAGGGAATATTAAATATTGGAAATTGTTAACCACTAATCTAGAAAACGTTTTTTCGAATATTATAATCATTGGTGATAATACAATTTCTCTAGAGGATATATCTGCAAATCCTCCTTTTGAAAATTATATTAAATATTCAATTATGCCATTTGGACCTGATTTGAGAAATATATTAATCGAAAAATGGTATTCTCTTGGTCATGATCAAAGTTTGGATAGTAAAAATGAAATACGACTAAAGATTGATAATGCTCATAAAAATATTAAAGCAATTTTGGGTAAGAATATAGTCCCAGCATTTCCATTTTATATATTAGGTATTTTACAGTCAATTGAAAGTGGTAACCATAATATTAGTCATAATTATTCATTACATGGTTTTTATTATGAACAATTAATAAATACAAGTTTAGCAAAATCAATATCAAATCACAAAGATATTGGCTTCTATTATAATTTTATGGTGTTATTCTGTTATCATATATTTGAACAAAAAATATTGAATAAAAACAGTATGATATCAATTGAAGCATTTCATGACATATATAGGTTATACTGTGAGAAGTATGATATTGATACATCATTAATAGGTATTGTTGAAGTAAAAGAAACATTAAAAAAATCAAAACTTCTTGTGTTTGAAAATAATGTTAGTGTAAGTGAAAAGTATATTTATTATTTCTTTGTCGCAAAATATATTACAAATAATATTGATAAGGATGAGATAAAAGAAATTGTTGCAAAATTATGTAACAGAATTTTTCATAAAGAATATTCAAATATAATAATGTTTGTAACTCACTTATCAAAACATGATTGGATAATACAAACTTTATTGAAAAATGCGAATGATATATTTGATACATGCCAACCATCATTATTGGAGGAAGATATTAAAAATATTAATGAACTAATTCATGATATTCCAACTCAGGTTATACAAGCTATAGATGTTGATAAAGAACGTGATTCTCAACTTAAATTACAGACAGAATTAGAGGCTAAACAGAATGAATTTGATAAGGATGAGATGAATTATGCTGATTTTTCTTTGGATGATGATATTAGTGATATTGACTTGATTGCAAAGGTTAACTTAGCATTTAAAACTATAGATATTTTGGGGCAAATTGCAATTAAATATTGGGGTGAGTTAGACGGGGAAACAAAATATCAGATAGTTGAAACAACATATATGGTTGGATTGAGAACTTTGGGAATGTATTTGACAACAATGTCAGAGAATAAAGATGATTTGATAGAAAGTATATCGAACTTAATAAGGGAAGAGCGAGTAGCGAAAGATCCTATGCAATGGAATATTAATGATAAACGCAATGAAATTCAAGAGAAATCAATAAAATATATATTGAGTTTATCATTTTTAGCAGCATGGGGTATTATCAATAAGATATCATATGCAGTCGGAGATAATAGACTGATGCCAACTTTTGAGAAAGTGTTGATTTCTCACCCTCATAATGCATTTAAATTAATAAATCAATCGATTGTGCTTAGTTATCCTTCAATTAATATTAATACTATTAAAATATATAGTAATGATATGCAGTCTAACCCAATGTGTTTTAAATTATTACAGAATCTTGTAATAAGACATTTATATATGTTTGATGAAGATTATAAAGTGAAGGGACAAATTGAAGCATTTTTAAAAATAAAAATAGATAATCAAAGATATATTCAAGGTTCGTCAAAGGAAAAAAGATAATATTGGTATTATTAAACTATTCAAAAAAAACGAAGCACAATTATTTGGATATTAAAATAAAGAATTAATTATGAACACCCTCTCCGAATCCAAGTCCGTTGAAAGCAAAGTCACTGAGTGGCTGTCGCAAATGGGTTATACCTTTATGTCGGCTAATGAGCTGAAAAAGTATAATCGTTTGCAAATGAACGCTGTCATCGAGCCTATTCTGCTCGAAAAGGTGATGTCTATAAACAATATCTCGGAAAATGACGCTAAGTCGGCTGTGGAGACTCTGCTCAACAACCTGCGTAATCCTATCGCTATTGAGGGCAACGAGAAGTTCCTCAACCAATTGGTGGATGGCGTTAATATGTCGGTCAATAAAAAGGATATTACTGTCCGTTTCATAGACTTCAACGATATTTGGAACAACAGCTTCATAGTCACTAATCAATATTCGGTGCAACAGGTTCGCGTGGATATTTGCCTGCTCGTCAACGGCATTCCGCTCGTCCCTATAGAGGCAAAACAATGTGCGCGTCGCGGAACTAACTGGCTTGAGGGTGTGCGTCAGTTTCAGACCTACGACCGCCGCAGCGATAAACTCTTCATGACTCATCTCTTCGGCGTGGCTTGCAACGGAAGACTCTGTAAATATGGAATCCCTGGTGCTTCGTCGTCTTACTTCAACGAATGGAAGGATTCTATCGTAGCTGATAAATTCTCAAATCCACTGCTTAGCCCAGACAACAAGCTGTGCAAAATATATACAGACGAAAACGACGGTCTCACTCATTTCGATGTGGAGCGTCTGCCTAATGGAAAGCTTTTGGAACAGATGAAGTTCGGCATAATAGGTCTGCTTCAGCCTGAGAGAGTGCTCGATATATTGCAGCATTTTATCGTCTTTGAACGTGAAGACGGCAAGATAATAAAGAAGGTAGCTCGCTACCAACAGCTGAGAGCAGCCAACAAGATTGTGGATAGGGTAGTGGAGAGCAATGAAAAGCAAGGCGTGATATGGCATACTCAGGGTTCGGGAAAATCGCTTACAATGCTTTATACCGCATATAAACTCAGCAGAGCGGAAAAACTTAACGACCCTACGGTCTATATCGTCGTCGATAGAAAAGACTTGAAAGACCAACTTGATGATACATTCTTCAACTGCGTTTTTCCTAACGCTCGTCAGGTACTCAGCATCGGCGATTTGATAAATCTCATCAAGACAAAACCTGCCGGAGTTTATATCACAACAATACAGAAATTCAGGGAGTTGGGCGACATAAAAGACGAACGTGAAAATGTTATAGTCTTGATAGACGAAGCGCATAGAACGGAATACGGAGAGTTTCAGATGGAGCTGAGAGCAGTTCTTCCTAACGCACAGCGTTTCGCTTTCACAGGAACGCCTGTTCCAAAGACGCATCGTGAGTTCGGCGTGAAAAGAAGCGACGGAAAGACAGAGTTTTATCTGGATAAATATAGTGTCATTGATGCTATTGAAGACGGTGCAACAAAACCTATTCGTTATACATTAGGTCCGACGAAATGGTTCTTGGATAAGGAAAATCTTAAGAGAGGTTATGACGAAATAACATCCGATTTAGAAGAAAACGAGAAAAGAATCGTTGAGCAACGAGTTCAGCCTTGGAAGACTTTGATGAAGAAAAAAGAACGTATCGAAGCTGTGGCAAAAGACATCGCTAACGACTTTAAAGAACGCCTCGAACCTCAAGGCTATAAGGCACAAGTCGTTGCCATTGATAAAGAAGCCTGCGTTTTGTACTATAATGAACTGTTAAAATATTTTGACAAATCAGAACTGCAGATAATATTCTCGACAGGACAATATGAAAGCGGCGAACGTTACGATATGTTCTCGCCATTCTATCTCGAAGACAAAGAACGCAGGAATATCATTGAGAGATTTAAGAAACGTATCACGGAAGAAGAGATTTCAAAAGGCAATAACCTGAAAATCTTTATTGTATGTAATATGCTTCTTACTGGTTTTGATGCGCCAATTGAGCAAACTATGTATCTCGATAGTCCTCTGCGTGACCATAATCTCTTGCAGGCAGTGGCACGTACCAATCGACCATATGACGATAAGATAACTAAGATTTCCAAGGAATTCGGTCGGGTAGTGGATTATGTCGGCGTCTTCCAGAATTACAAGGAAGCTTTGAACTATGACCCGGAAGATATCGGAGAATTTGAAGATGTTGATGCTCTTTTAAAAGAGTTTCCAAAAGTATTAGACAAGGCTTTTGCTCCTTTTGATGATATTAAATTGGAAGATACATACGATTGTGCGATGGCGATAATTCGTAAGTTGAATGAGATTGACCATGGAACTTTCGAGAATAGTTTCCATGATGTTGTGCAACAATGGGAAGCCATTTGTCCAAATCCGGGATTGAGAGATTACAAAAAGAAATATCTCTGGTTGGTAACGATTTACGAACTTTATTTAGAAGAGTTTAAACGTGCTAACTTCGACGCTGCTTTTTATGCGGCACAGACTCGTAAGCTGATAGAGGAAAACTCTACGCTTCTTGATTTTCGCGGACATCTTCCTGAAATCACAATAGACGCTGATTATCTTAACAAACTTCAAGAGACAAAGCTGTCGCCTTCTGATAAGGCGGAGAAAATCATCCGCGACATTGAAACCATGATTCGTACAAATCAGAATAGCAGTGCTATCTATGTGGAATTTCAAGAACGATTGGATTTCTTGATTCGTAATAAAAATGCCGAAGCGGAGGCGATTGAGATATTGTTGCAAAAGTTGAGCGAACTTTATACCGATGTCGATGAAGCAATTGAGATTCCTAAGAAAATGGGCTTTGACGATAAAGGAACTTTTGAAATATACCAAATCATAAAGAACGAATCTGACGATTTTGACGAAAAATTAGTACGCGACTTTGCAGTTGAATTAACCAAAAAGATTCAAGAAAGAATTTATATTGGATGGCAAGAAATACCACAGGAATATAATCGTTTAAAAGGAGATATGCTTCTGCTGTCGGTAAATCCTAAATTCGAGTCATTGAATCTTGATACTAAAGACGAACTTGCAGAAAATATCATGAACTCGGTAAAAAATAATTTTAGTTTAAATTGATGGGAAACGATTTGAAATATAATATCATACGAAGGAATGTAAAGAACGTGCGACTTCGAGTTACTGAAGATGGTACAGTATATGTTTATGCCCCCTTGTCATTTACCGATGATGATATAAACTCACTTCTTGAAAAGAAATCACGTTGGATTGATTCAAAATACAATTATTTCAAAAATAAGAAAACCATATTATTGAATAGGAACGAGATATTGTTATTTGGCAATCGTTATACTTATTATTATTCAACAAAATACGAAAATAAAATCATAATAAATAACGAAAGTAAGACAGTACAGGCTAAACGAGATTTGTTGGATATTAGAGTGCAAGAAAAGTGGCTGAAGAGTTTTTCAAAAAAATATATTACAGAACGACTTGAACAACTTTCAGAATCCTTGATGCTTCCATATAATAAATTGTACATTCGCAGTCAGAAAAAGAAATGGGGCAACTGTTCCAAAGAGAAGAATATATCAATAAACTGGCGAATCATCAAAGCACCAACCTTTGTGATAGATTACATAATTGTCCATGAATTATGTCATACTATTGTTATGAAACACACTGCGAAATTTAAAACGCTATTACGTTCCCACTTTCCAGATTGCGACCAAGCTCAAGATTGGCTCGATAAATATGGAAATAGTTTGTAGTTGAAAGAAGCACTTTGAAAAAATCTCAATCCCTCCAATTACTCCAATTACTCCAATCCCTCCAATAAAAACCCCAACACCACACCCTCTATTAATAAAAAAACACTACCTTTGCAAAACTAATATTACTCCAATCACTCCAATTACTCTAATAAAAAAATTAACCCTTAAACCAAAAAAATAAAAACCATGAAACCATTTATTCAACTTAAAGGCAATTACAAAAGCCTTATTGCATACCAAAAAGCGGAATGCATCTACGACATCACTTATTATTTCGCCCACAAATACTTCTCTAAAGGCGACCGTACTATCGACCAAATGATACAAGCCGCAAGAAGCGGAAAACAAAACATTGCAGAAGGCAGCAGCGCAGCAACCACATCAACAGAAACAGAATTAAAGTTGTATAATGTTGCCAGAGCAAGCCTGCAAGAACTCCTCGTTGATTATGAAGATTATCTGAGAGTAAATAACTATCAGCAATGGGATGTAAATTCCGACAAGGCAATACGAACTCGCGAAGTATGTACTAAACATAATGATTCTGCATACTATAGAAATGCCATACAAAAGAGAACCGCAGAAACAATAGCAAATATCGCCATAACCCTAATTCATCAAGAAGACGTCTTCCTGCGAAAAATGATAGAGAAAAGGAAAAACGACTTCCTAAAAGAAGGCGGAATCCGAGAACAAATGACAACCGCCCGCCTCGAATACAGAAAAAAACATCCCCCAAAATAAATCACTCCAATTACTCCAATCTCTCCAATTACTCTAATTTTGCGCAAAAAAGAGAAAGGAAACCTCTGTCGTGCCTACAGCACTTTGATATTCTACGCGCATGTGTTGCAGGCATTCCGAGCTACGCTCTCCATACCTGCCTGGGAACTGTCGTCCCTGACGGGACTTTAGGTATAACCATAGTCGTACCATATTCGTACCAAGTTCGTATCACGTTCGAAGTGGGGAAGTCAACAGTCAATGGCCAATAGCTCGCAACTCATCTTCCGTTAACTTGCCAAATAACCGCATAAAAGTTAAAAAATGTTAAAATTGTAAAACTGAAGATTTTTCTTTATACTTTTGTGCAGAAACTTTAAAAACACAAGATTTATGACAAAGAAAGAATCGCTACAAATTTTCGAGACAAAGAAAGTTCGCACCATCTGGGATGACGAACAAGAAAAATGGTATTTCGCAATTGTCGATGTAGTTGCTGTATTGACAGAATAGAATGATTATCAAACATCGAGAAACTATTGGAAAGTATTAAAAAATCGTTTAAAAAATGAGGGAAATGAAACGGTTACAAATTGTAACCAGTTCAAACTTCAAGCTGCTGATGGCAAGATGCGCTGTGAGCTCTTAGCTATTAACAGACAATGGACAACAGTCAACAGATTTTGTCCACGGTGCCTGAGCTAGTCGAAGGCAATTCCTTTGCGAATCTTTGCGTCTTTGCGAGAGACTTTAGGGTATGGGAATTGAGGATTTAAGGGTATGAGAATCTAGGGAACTAAGGAATTGAGGAATTAAGGATTATCTTGCGTAGAGGCGAATGGACGTGCGACTTTTAAATTAGGAATTATTTTTATAGTTAGCGACTTGGGATTAGTAGCTCCCAATGCGTTAGGGATTGGAGCGGCATCCTTTTGGAGCGAAGCGGAAAAAGATATAGCGGAAAGCCCGACGGCGATAGCCGGAACGCCCAAATAAAGTGTATAGTTGAGAGTGTAGAGTTTATAGTTAGTTGAAAATGGAAAGTTGAAAATGGAAAATTATACGTTTGTATAATTCCCTTGTTTTATGTCAATTTCCATCCCAAAAACAAACTAAAATCCATAGTTATATTTTTTGATATTTTATTAAAATTTTTCAAAGTTTTTTATTAAATTTGCGAGTTGTTGTGAAAAATAAAAACTAAGGTTTTTGAGCTAAGGCTTTTGAACTAAATGGTTCAATAGCCAATAGCCAACAGCCAACAGCTAAAAGTAATATGGAATATCAATTTTTAAAAACCGAGATAAAAGACAATGGCGTTTGCATCGTCACTGTTTCTGCTCCTAAGTCGTTGAATGCTTTGAATTCAAGGATATTGAGCGAGATTGATTATTTTGCATCAAACATAGATTTGTCAGTAGTGAAGGCGGTGATAATCACCGGTGATGGCGAGAAGGCTTTCGTTGCCGGCGCCGACATCGCTGAGATGAAAGACAAGACATACGCCGAGGCGTTGGAATTCGCTAAGTTAGGCGCTGCTGCTTTCAAGAAAGTTGAAGACCTCCCAATCCCAGTCATCGCTGCTGTCAACGGATTCGCTTTAGGCGGCGGCTGCGAACTCGCTATGGCTTGCGACATCCGTATCGCTTCTACAAACGCCAAATTCGGTCAGCCTGAAGTCGGCCTCGGCATCATACCAGGTTTCTCTGGAACATACAGATTGCCTAAACTCGTCGGTCCTTCTTACGCAAAAGAACTCATCTACACAGGCAAGCTCATCGACGCACAAGAAGCACATCGCATCGGCCTTGTCAACGCTGTCTATGAACAAGCCGACCTCATGGACGAAGCCATGAAACTTGTCTAGATGATTCTGAAGAACGCTCCAATAGCAGTGGCTTACGCAAAGAAATGCATCAACGACAATTACGACATGAATATCGACGAAGCACTCGCTTACGAAAACGAATACTTCGCAAAATGCTTCTCGACAGAAGACCAGAAAGACGGAATGACAGCATTCTTGGCTAAAGAAAAAGCAGTTTTTAAAGGAAAATAAATATAAAACAAAAAGGATAATATTATGAAAGTTTACGTTATCGGAACAGGTACAATGGGCGCTGGCGTAGTACAAGCATTCGCACAAGCTAACATGCCAGTAGTAATGAAAAGTAGAACTCAAGCTAGCTTAGACAAAGCAGTAGGCAAGATTTCTAAATCATTGGCTAAACTCGTAGAAAAAGGTAAAGTTACACAAGAATATATGGATTCTGTCATGGCAAACATCAGCACAACAGTTGATTACGCTGATTTCGCCGATGCTGACCTCGTCATCGAAGCTGCATCAGAAGACATGAACCTCAAGAAAGAAGTCTTCGCAGAACTCGCCAAAGTTTGTAAACCAGAAACAATCTTCGCAACAAATACATCTTCATTGTCAATCACAGAGATTGCTGCTATCACCGACCGTCCAGCACAGTTCATCGGCATGCACTTCTTCAACCCAGCTCCAGTGATGAAACTCGTTGAAGTCATCAAAGGACAAATGACATCAGAAGAGACAAGCAACAAGATTTTCGAATTAGCAACAGCAATCGGCAAGACACCAGTTATGGTTGAAGAAGCTCCAGGTTTCGTCGTCAACCGTATCTTAGTTCCAATGATTAACGAAGCTGTTGGCATCTACGCTGAAGGCATCGCTTCTGTTGAAGACATCGACAGCGCAATGAAGTTAGGT
>JAZRNQ010000108.1:0-5789 GCA_045648285.1 Bacteroidales bacterium
AAGTTGATTGCTTTGCCAAGAACTGCAAAATCGCAATGCGTGCGGGATGTCCCATAGCTTTTGCAAAGCGTGCAACTTGCTCTTGCTTAATGCTATAATCTTTATTTGCCATAATCGAATATTGTTTGTTGTTCGCAAAAGAACGAATAATATTTAAAACAACAAAGAAATCCCCAATTATATTTTCAATTTAGATTCTTTTTGTACGCTTTGTAGCGTCAAGAGTTATCACATTGGAGTAAGTAATGAAGAACTCAGAAATACGAACGGTTGCTATCTCGTTACCCAATTTTCATGCAATCCGACCAACCGATTTATTCTAAGCGAGTTATATTTTCTTGCCAAAGTTATAGAAAAACTTCAAGAACAGAATGTCATAAAGCGAATAGGTTCCAATAAGAGTGGTTATTGGGAGATTCTCTAGTGGAAGGATTGTTGAAGAGGTTATTACCTTTGTGTTATTAGAAGAAAATAACAATATAGAAAGACTAAAGATAAATCACAGAACATTATTATGGCAAGCGCATCCAGTGGCAGAATACCATTTGGGCATGGTTCGCCAAGTGGTTGCAGGATGATGCTACTTGGTGGAATGCGATTTATTCGCCGAAAGCATTGTAATAAATGAGAGAATGTCATCCGGAGCGTGGCGAAAGATGACATTCTCTTGTTTTTAATCTATAGGATAAAATCCATTCTTAACCAAATCATAGAATGCAGAAATGAGTGATAGTGATTGAGGGTTGTCTTTTCTTAAATACATCGATACATAATCATGGCATGTTTTTTGATTCTGAAAAAACGTTTAAGTATTTTTGTAACAGTCTGTGCTATTCTATTGTCGATAGGATGTGGCATATCATTCTCTGGTTCAATATTAAATGTATATACATCATTGAAAACCGGATGATAATTGGAAAAGTCAATAAAATAAGCATGATAAATGATACCATGCTTTGTGACAAATGAATAATTCCATTCCCCTTCTTTAATAATGTTATAAGGGCATTGCAAATTTGATTCCACGTTCTTTGGCAAGTTTTTTTATGTCTCCGCCAGTTTGAATACATTGGCGTATAGCACGTTTATCCTCCAAAACTTGTTGGAAAATGGACTTGCCTTTATGTACGACTTTCTTATTCATAGATGGCTCGTTTAATTTGTTTCTGCAAAAATAATCAGGACTTTCCTAATAAACAAATAAATTACATTGATTCTTTATAAATTCCTTGGATTTTTATCAAGATTCTCTTGTTTTTTGTTGAAACTACATACACTTCCTACATCAAGGCGTTAAATTATTGTGATACAGTTTATTGTGGTGTATCAAATTCCTACATCGCCTTAAAATTCCTACACCAACGAGTAAGCGTCTCCGGGATTACGTCTAGTGATGCATTTGCTGATTCCTTATCTTTGTTCAAACTTTAAAAAGATGAAGCATGAACATAGCAGAGCAAAAGTACACAGAGGTATGGGAACGTTTTCGTACCTACCTTATTAAGTCGGATTATACCTGTAGTCTCAGTAATTTTTGCCGTTTGACAGGTACCAACTACCATGGAATGGGTGTTTGGCTTAGTCGACACAACCTCAGTGTCTCCACGTTGAAAGAGGAGATCCGTCCGGAATGCATGGTGCATAACTCCGTTTTGCCCGGTTTTGCCCCCATGGTCCCCCGCGACATACCCAAGGAAGAATTCAATGTCAGGGGAATCAGTGTCACATTCCACAGCGGCACTATTCTAACAGTACGTGAAGGCACTCCTGAAGGAATCATCCGTCTAATACGTGAATATGAAAGGAAGGAGGGTGATATATGTTCTCTCTGACCTCTTCCTCCCGGTATTATCTTTACCAGCGTCATGTAAATATGGGAAAGGGTATCAATGGTCTGTTCAATCTGGTACGTTCCGAGATGAAGGGCCTGTCCCCAGTCTCCGGCGACGTGTTTGTCTTCTTCAGCAAGAACCGTCGTAGCGTGAAGCTTCTAAAATGGGATGGTGACGGATTCCTGCTGTATTACAAACGTCTGGAAAGAGGCAGTTTTGAACTTCCCCTGTTCAATCCATCAACAGGGAACTATGAACTTTCCTGGAAATCACTTTCGCTTATTATGGAGGGCGTTTCATTAAAAAGCGCCCGTATTCGGAAACGACTTTACATTTAATTAATTGCCTGTTTGTCAGTAATATAATCCGGGAATTACTTGTGTATGTCATAGTTTTTCCGTATCTTTATACTATGACAAACAAGGAAATCATAGAACTTCTGAAGGAACAGATACAAGCTTCGAACAAGAGGGAGGCGGAACTGTTGGCTCGCATAAACGAACTGACTCAGGAAATCGCCTCCCTGAAAGAGGCTCTATTGAAGAAAAGCGAGTCCCTTGGCAGGCAGCAGCGTATAGCCAAAGGACTCGCCAAACTCGTATCCTGCCAGTCGGAAAAGCAGGATATGCCTGCCGGAATCATCTCCGATGATGAACAGAAACGGAAAGAGCGGGAACGGGCAGCCGCACGCAAGGAAAGAGGGAACAACGGGGCCAAGCGTGACATGCACTATGAGATGGAAACGGTGGAGCATGATGTCTATCCCGAGGATGAAGGGTTTGACCGGCAAAAGGCCCGCCTGTTGTCCGAGAAACAACGGATATCCATCCGATATGAGTTCGTGCCCATGCGCTTCATCAAGCATGTATACAGGATACATGTCTATACGCAGGAAGGATGCATACTTGAAGGGAAGACACCCCCTTCAGCGTTCTTCAACTCCAGTTATGACGCTTCCTTCGTGGCGGGACTGCTCGAACTCCGCTACCTGCACTCCATGCCTGTAGAAAGGATTGTGTCCTACTTTAGCCACCACGGATTCAACCTTCATAAGCCCACTGCACACAAACTTATTACAAGGGCCTCAGAAACACTGGAGAACCTCTATTCGGCCATACGGAAACAGGTGCTTTCTGACGATTATCTTGAATGTGACGAGACTTATTACCGGATACTCGTGCCGGAAAAGAACGCTAAGGGGAAAGGCGTGAAGAAAGGGTATCTATGGACAATCGTTGGCATGAAGAGCCGGATGATGTATGTCCTTTATGAGGATGGATCACGGTCAACCGGTGTGATTGTCGATGAGCTTGCAGGCTACAAGGGTACCCTCCAAAGTGACGGTTATACCGCATACCGGACCCTACAGGGAGAAGAATACCCTTCCATAGAACGGATTGCCTGCCTGCAGCATGTCAAGCGGAAGTTCATCGACTGCGGTGAGGACCCTCAGGCTAAAATGATGGTCAGCCTGATGAACGGTCTATACATGAAAGAACATAAACATAAGGTCGGAAAGGACGGATGGACAATAGAGGACAATCTCAGGCACAGGAAAGAATACTCACCACCGATATTGGAGAATATCAAGGAAGAACTACAGAAAATACGGAACGACAGTTCGCTTCCCCCAAGCAGTGAACTGGCGGCAGCGGCTGTATATATGGAAAATGAATGGAAGGCTATTGAGGGAATATTCAAAAGAGGGGATACGGAACTGGACAACAATAAGGTGGAGAGGTATAACCGTTATTTTTCCATATCCAGAAGAAACTCGTTGTTTTTCGGCAGCCATGCGGGTGCCGGAAGAGCGGCCATATTATATACCATTGCACTCTCATGCAAAATGCATGAAGTTGACTTCTTTGAATATCTAAAGTCCGTTCTTGAAAAAACTGCAGAATGGCAGCCCAACAGTCCTTTGGAGAAATATAGGGAACTGCTTCCGGACAAGTTTAAGGATAAATAATAAAACGGCTTGCGAACTTCAAGTTTGTAAGCCGTTTTTAGTGTTAGACGTAATCCCGGAGACGCTTACTCGTCGGAAGACGTATCATCTTATCGAGGTAAGACGTATGAAGTTATCGCAACAAGACGTATCAACTTATCGATGCAAGTATATACATCTTTCCGAATAAACTTGCAGGGTTGAAAACATCATGGCCTTTTAAAAAAACATCGAGGCGTTTAAGTCAAAACGCGGTGACGTTTTAAAAAAACGCCGAGACATTTTTGGTGTAGGATGAAAATGGGGTGGTGCAACTTCTACCATAACCAGTTTTGCATTAATATTCAGTGAGTTGAGTTGGAGGTGCTGGATATGTAGGTACTTCCCGGAATTATAGGAGAAAATGGGCTTTTTTATCTTTTTCTTTTATTAGATTTTCTTTTCCCAAATAAAATTCCTTAATTTGTATCCTATTAAATTTTTGAATGTTATGAACAAAGAAGCAACTAAATGGTTTGAAGAATTGCCGGAACAATGTCCTCCGGAAGATGCAATAGAATGTCGTGGAATCTATTATCGTATAGCAAATGGGAATCCGGCTACATCGGAGGATTTCTTTTCGCAAAGGAAATTGCAACCTGATAAGATTTTTAAAGGAGAAGGAATAGATGATTGTATTCTAAAATCTATATCTTTATTCTCAGACAGAAATGAAATTGCAAAAAGAATGAAATTACCAAAGTTTAAGAAAGCAGTAATAGCTGAAGTAAAGTTGGAACCCAAAGACGGTATGATGAAAAAGACTTTTGGCTTTGCTCATTATTCTTGGTGGAGGACAAATGATTTTGATGTTTCACAAGCAAAAGTATTATAATATGGAAACAAAGTTGATGATAGATCAAATACTTGATTATTGTGATGTACCCCAGCTTTTTACTGCTAGAGATACATTCGATACTTTATACTTGTGTTTGTTGTATGAGGATAGTCCTATTTGTCGATACACCGTTATCCGAATTTCTTCTAAACGCCTATCCGATTTTTTATCAGGTGAATTTGATTTACGTTTTTTGTATGTCAATCCAGAACAAAGTGGAGAATACTTTGACATGTCTTTCCAAAATAATGAATATCAGATGAATATTATGTCTGAGCATGTTTTATCTGAAGAAAGACTTCCAACCGAAGGATATTATATGGTTGGCGATACTCGTGAAAATGTAATGGTTAATATTCCAATGAACGACCGAAGTTTATTAAAAGAACTGGTTCGGAAGTTTGGTTGGGCATGTATGTAATCTCTTAGAGTGCCGTTCAGCACTTTTTGCTGAATCAGCATTATTTGCGAATAAAATTTTAAGATAGATTATGGATGCACTTGGTTTTATATTTACAATCGGAATAATTATTGTGGGTGGTCTTTATTTATGGACTGATACCAAAGCCGGTAAAAAATGGCTTGAAAACCTATAATAGTTGAGATTGGTTTTAATCTAGTAAGAAATGTTTTAGACTATAAGTAAGCGGATCCTAAAGGTTCCGTTTTTAAATATCAAAAGTTTCCCTTGCTTTTTAATTATTCATTGTTAGATAACCTCTGCAATTCTTATGTGGAATTGCAGAGGTTTTTATTTGAGGTTATATATTAAAACAATCATCTTCATCTTTTTCTTCCTATATGTTTCCTTTTCCAAAATTAATTTTATAGTTTTGCAATGTTCCTTTGCCGAGTAGCCTATACGCTGCATGGGTAAGTGGGAACATACATATATTTAAGGAAAGACGTTTACTACGTTTTTGTCTTTGATGCTTCGAAACTTCGCAACTTTTGAACAGTAGTCAAAGAACAAAGCAACGGTAGATGTCTGCGGGGTATGTTATATATCCTTAGTACACCTTTGTTGTGTCAACATAAGGTGTACTTTGTCGTTATACATATCGGCGTGGGCTATCTCGGCGTTGCTCGTTCAAACTACTGTGGGCAATGCGAAGGCCTCGAAGCAAGGGAC
>JAZRNQ010000109.1:0-2886 GCA_045648285.1 Bacteroidales bacterium
TCTGCTGCAGGAGTGCGCCGATTTCGTCGTCACCGCTCTATGCAGATGAAAAATGTGTAAAAAACAAAAAATCTATCTGGCTTCGTACTTAGTTTGTTATTAAAACATTATATTTGCAGACAAAAACTGTGTAAATACACAAAAAAAGTATCTGTATGAAATTTGAAAGAGAGTATTACATTGAAAGGTTGATAAGTAGCAAGCACAATCATTTGATAAAGATTGTTACCGGGTTACGGCGCGTTGGCAAATCGTATCTGTTATTCAATCTTTATAAGCAACATCTTTTAGATAATGGTGTTGATGCCGGTCATATCATTGAATTGCAGCTTGATTCTTTTGCGCACCGGAAATATCGCAAGGCTGAAACTTTGTATGAATATGTCGAGAATCTGACAAAGCAAGATTCCCAGATGTATTATGTGATGATTGACGAAGTTCAGATGCTGGAGGATTTTGTAGATGTACTCAATGGCTTCCTGCACATAGACAACCTTGATGTATATGTGACAGGAAGTAATGCAAAGTTCCTTTCTTCTGATATTGTTACTGAGTTTAGAGGGCGCGGAGTTCAAATTCATCTTCAACCGTTGTCGTTTAAGGAAATAAAAGAAAAGTCAGATGAAGAAACTTCTTCATTGTGGCGAGATTACATTTATTATGGAGGGTTGCCGATGGTTGTCATAGAGAAGGAAAAAGCTCGAAAAGCTGAAATACTTCAAGAGTTACTTAAAGAGACATATTTAAGCGATATAATCAATCGCAATAGCGTGAAAAATGATGTTGAATTAGAAGAATTATTCAGTCTCTTGGCATCTAATATAGGGGCATTGACTAATCCCAGCAAATTGGCAAACACATTTATTAGTGAGAAAAAGGTGAAAATAAGCCACAATACAATAAAAACCTATATAGATTATTTTATTGATTCTTTTCTAATTTGCAAAGCAGTACGCTATGATGTTAGAGGAAAGAGGTATATAGATACTCCTTATAAATATTATTTTTCTGACCTTGGGTTGCGTAATGCACTTTTAAATTTCCGACAAGTAGAACCAACTCATATTATGGAGAATATCATATATAACCATTTGATAGGTAATGGTTATAAGGTGGATGTTGGGTGCGTTACTTTCTATCAAAAAGATGATGAAGGTAAGACTATCAGAACCACACTCGAAATAGATTTTGTTTGTAATAAAGGAAGTGAAAGAGTGTATATACAATCTGCTTATTCTTTACCTGACGAAGATAAACGGAAGCAGGAACAACGTTCACTAACTCTTACTGATGACTCTTTTACAAAAATTATTATCACAACAGATGACATACCTAGACATAATATGCCAAATGGAATTGTAATGATGAACGTCTTTGATTACCTTCTGAATTAATGATTCATAATCAGATAAACACTTAGAGTTTTATTACATTGCTTTTTTGATTCTTCAAAATCAAACCGCGCAAGTAGTCAATAATGGCTGCTCGCGCGGTTCTGTTTAAATCCCCCTCAGTGTCTGCTGTAGCAGTGCGCCAATTTCGTCATCGCTGCTTTCGCGTTCCTTGTTGAGTTTTACAAGGAAGTCGGCGGTGGTCTTAAGGGCCTGGTTGATTGTGCCGGGGTCTTCGCAGTTGACGGTGAGTTTTTCCAGCCGTCCTATGAGGCGGTGGAACAGCGAGAGTGTCTCGCTGTGTACGTCGTCGAGACTTACGTTTTTGCTTCTCTTTGTCATAAATGTAAATATGTTTTTATAAGCAAATATACTGCCTGTCTTGCTTTTCAAGGTTGCTGCTTTGCCATTAATTTCAACTTGTTGATATTGTGGCATTTCAGCAACCTTGTTTGTTTTGTTACGTATTTCTTTTGCACAAAAATATTAGTATCATGAGTTTATTAACAAATCTTTTATCGGGAACCAATGGGGCTCTAGGGCTTTATTTGGGTGTGAAGGGGATTCTTGACAAGAATGAGTCCTCTAAAAGAGCAAAGGAGTTGCGTGACAAGGCCAAAGCCGAGGAGGCGGGCTGGTACAAACGTAACTATTATGAGAATTTCATTGACAGCACTGCTGCTCGTGCTGCCATGAAAAGAGTGGAGAACAGTTTGCGGCGCAATAATGAGCAGAGCAGGGCGCATTCGGTGGTAATGGGTGCAACACCTGAGTATTCAATAGCCCGCAATGAGCAGGGGCTGCGTTCAATGGAGAATGTGGCAACAAATATGGCGTCGCAGGAGGATAGCCGAAAACGGCAGATTGATGCTTTACATCGCCAGAACAAGAATACTTTCCTTGCTAATGACCTCAATGAACTGGCCATGAGCGAGAAGATGGCGACATCGGCTGCATACAATGGATATAATATTTTCCAGAATGCCTTGCTGGGGATGAACTGGGGCAGGGAAGGTGGAGTGGTGAAGGCTGCTCCACATGAAACAGACAATGAAGGTGAGGTATGAGCAACAGGTATGTAGATGATGAGTTGCAGCGCATCCACAGCAGTGCAATGGAGCGCGAGCAGGAAAGGAGTAGTGCGACCAGGCATAACCGTAACATTGCTGCCGTAGTTGACTTTACATCAAAACTGTTGCAGGTTCTGGACTATTCGTTGGCTTCGTCTACTCGTTTGCCGTCCAAAAGCGGTGTGAGGTCTTATGAGAAGTACACTTCTCCTCCAAAGGATTTCAAAGGAACTATTGCCGGTGATATGTTCCGCACGAGGTTTTCATTAAATACCGGAAAAAGAAACAGTAGTAATGGTAGAACATTTAAAGTATAATTAAGGTATGTATTCTGTAAATTTAAACGACGATAACAAGAAGAAAAACAGGAAGGACGAGAATCCTTTTTCTGTGAATGAGGAGTTGGCCGGCGCGCAAGGCGATGG
>JAZRNQ010000110.1:0-6079 GCA_045648285.1 Bacteroidales bacterium
CCTTAAACCACTCGGACATCTCTCCTTTCTCAAAGTCCATAAAAGACTCGCCAAAGTTACACATTTTTTCTTTAAATATTGAAATAAATTTTAAACAATGTTTATTTTTTTGAACTCTGAACCTTGAACCTTGAACTCTGAACTCTGAACTCTACAAAGTAATCTCTCCTCTGATAGGTATCTGTAAAAGTTCTTTAATCTTTTCTGTAGTATATCCTTCTCCTAAGAGATACATTAACTTAGCTATAGCTGATTCTGTCGTGATGTCGTGTCCGCTGATAACGCCGATTCTGTTCAAGTCTAAACTTGTCTCGTATCGTCCCATCTCTACTGAGCCTGACTTACATTGTGTTACGTTGTAGATGATAAGTCCTCTGTCGATGGCATCTTTCAATTCATCGATAAACCATGCAGCTGTTGGCGCGTTGCCAGAACCGTATGTCTCAATGATGACTCCTTTTAAGTTTGGTGTATTTAAAATATGATGTACGAGTTCTTTTGTGATGCCAGGGAACAGCTTCAAGATGGCTACATTGTTGTTAAGCTTTGTGTGTAGCTTTAATTTTTTGAAGCTTGGTTTTGCGATATACTCCTTATTATATTTAATACGTACTCCTACATCTGCTAACGATGGATAGTTGCCAGATACGAAAGCATTGAAATGTTCGGCATTATGCTTTGTTGTTCTGTTGCCTCTTAGCAACTGGTTCTCGAAGAAAATCGTTACCTCTGGCACTTTGGCAGTGTCTTCGTCTTTAGCAGCTGCAATCTCAATAGCAGCGATTATGTTTTCTCTGCCGTCACTTCTTACCATGCCCATTGGCAATTGTGAACCGGTGAAGACTACTGGCTTGTTGAGGTTTTCTAACATAAAACTCAATGCTGATGCTGTGTATGCCATGGTGTCGGAACCGTGTAACACAACGAAACCGTCGTATTTCTCATAGCAGCTTTCAATCTTCTGTGCTAATGTCACCCAGAAATCTGGTGTCATGTTTGAAGAATCAATCAGATTGTCAAAGGCGTAAAAGTCTAACTGATAATCCAAGTTTCTTAATACAGGCAAATGATCGTATAGATTATCGAAATCGAATGGAACCAAACTGCCAGTCTGTGGGTCTTGCATCATTCCGATGGTGCCTCCGGTATAAAGAATTAATATAGATGTTTTTTCTCCTGACATAAGCTGATGTTTTATGTTATAAGTTAAATAATTTTCTTGCGTTATTTGTCGTTGCCTCAGCAACTTCTTTGATGTCGATGCCTTTGACTTCCGCTATCTTCTTGGCCACTTCTACCATATATGATGGTTCGTTTCTTTTTCCTCTGTATGGAACAGGAGGGAGATAAGGGTCGTCGGTTTCTAATATTATCTTATTTAAAGGAATATTTGCTAAATAATTTTTAACATCACAGTTTTTATATGTGATGACGCCACCGAGTCCGAGATGAAATCCTAATGAGATGGCGATGTTGGCTTGTTCTTCTGTTCCATTGAAACAGTGGAAGACACCTTTGAGACTGCCGTCTTGTTCTTGTTCCAAGACTTTAAACATAAGGTCGAAGGCTTCGCGAGTGTGTAGTGCCACTGGAAGATGTAGTTGCTTCGCCCATCGTAGTTGCTCTTTCAACACCTCGACTTGTTGTTTCTCGAATGTCTTGTCCCAATATAAATCCAATCCAATTTCTCCGACACCGACCCAGCAGTTTCTCTCCATTTCTTTCTCAATGACAGAAAGATGTCGCTTATAATCTTCCTTGACACCTTCGGGATGGAGTCCCATCATGACCTTGCAATTGTCGAGATGGCTTTCATAGAAATCCATCATCGGCTTGATTGTGGTCTCGTCGGTGTTAGGAAGTAGTATCATGTCGACACCGACTTCAAGAGCTTTCTGGAACACCGATTCTCTGTCGGCGTCGAAAGCTTCGTCGTAAATATGTGAGTGAGTGTCGATATACATAATAATTAATATAAGAAGTTATCGTATGGATATCTGATTGCGTGCATGTCGCGAATCTCTTGATAAAGAAGGTCTCTGAAGTCTTGATAGTTGTCTTTCTCGACAGCAGAGATGAAGATGCATGTATTGCCTTTCGCCATCCATGTTTTCTTCCAGTCTTCCAAAGAATAATTGGATTTTGTGATAGGAGTGAGGTCGTCTTCTTCTTTTTCGATATAGTTATAAGCGTCAATCTTATTGAAAACCATGATGATTTTCTTGTCGCCAGCGCCTATTTCATTGAGAGTCTTGTTTACGACTTCAATCTGTGACTCGAAGTCGGGATGTGAGATGTCTACGACATGAAGAAGGATGTCTGATTCTCTCACTTCGTCTAATGTCGATTTGAATGACTCGACAAGTTGGTGTGGTAATTTTCTGATGAAACCAACAGTGTCTGATAAAAGGAATGGAAGGTTTTCTACCACGACTTTACGTACTGTTGTCTCGAGTGTAGCGAATAATTTATTTTCTGCAAAGACGTCAGACTTGCTCAGTAAGTTCATTATCGTTGACTTGCCGACATTGGTATAACCGACGAGTGCTACTCTTACAAGTTGTCCGCGGTTTTTACGTTGGACTGTCTTCTGCATGTCGATTTCTTTAAGTCTTTCTTTGAGACTTGTAATCTTGTCGCGTATGATACGGCGGTCAGTCTCGATTTCCTTTTCACCAGGGCCTCTGAGTCCGATACCACCTTTTTGTCTTTCTAAGTGAGTCCACAAGTGAGTGAGTCGAGGAAGCATGTATTGGTACTGAGCGAGTTCCACCTGTGTCTTGGCGTGTGCTGTCCTTGCGTTCTTTGCGAAGATGTCCAAGATGAGGTTGGTTCTGTCTAATATCTTACATTCTAACTCTTTCTCGATGTTACGAAGTTGTGTTGGAGTGAGTTCGTCGTCGAAGACTGCCATGGTGATGTTTTCAGCCTTGATGTATTGCTTCACCTCTTCAAGTTTACCTGTACCCAAATATGTTACGCTATTAGGATGGTCGAGAGGCTGTATGAAGCGAGCTACTGGCACGCCTCCTGCTGTCTCGACTAGGAAAGCGAGCTCATCAAGATATTCCTCTGTCTTCTCTCTGTTCTGTAATTGAGTACTCACGGCAATCAGTACCGCTGTCTCTATCTTTTCTTCGTAAACTACAAACTTCTCCGCCATGTTTATATCTTATTAAGGGCTAAGGGCTAAGGTCAAAGGGCTAAGGTCATTAGCCATTAGCCGTTAGCCATTAGCCATTAGTCATTAGTCATTAGCCATTTTAAAAGCTTCTAAAACCGATAATCTCTCTAACTTCTTTGATTGTTTTGCTTGCGCTGGCGTGAGCTTTTTCTGCTCCCATGCGTGCTACTTTCTTGATATACTCGTCATCGCTAGAAAGCTCGATGATACGTTCGCGGAATGGTGTCACCATTTGGATGATGTCTTCTGCGAGCTGTTTCTTCATATCGCCGTAGCGGATGCTCATATTGTTATAAGCCTCATCGAAGAATTGGACAGTCTCAGGCTTTGAAACTATCTTCATGAGGTTGAAGAGATTTTGTATTGGTTCAGGTTTTACCTGATTAGGTTCTGTTGGACCGCTGTCGGTTACGGCGCGCATCACTTTCTTGCGTATTGACTTATCGTCTTCATACAAGAAGATGGCGTTGCCTTCGCCTTCAGATTTTCCCATCTTGCCGCTGCCGTCGAGTCCAGGGACTTTGATGAGTTCTTTGCCGTAGTTGAAAGCTTGTGGCACTGGGAAATAATCTATGCCATAGATACGGTTGAAACGTTCTGCGAAGTCGCGAGCTTTTTCGAGGTTTTGCTCTTGGTCTTTTCCGACAGGGATATAATTAGATTTATGTATGAGAATGTCGGCTGCCATCAAAGTAGGATAGGTGAGGAGACCGGCATTGACGTTGTCAGGTTGTTTTCTGACTTTTTCCTTGAAAGTAGTGACGCGTTCCAACTCGCCGATATAGGCGTTCATGTTTAAGAAAAGATAAAGCTCAACTACTTCTGGGACGTCGCTTTGAACATATAATGTAGCTTTTTCAGGGTCGAGACCTGCTGCGAGATATTCCACCAAAATCTGTTTCACTCTTCCGTGTAAGTCGTCTGGATGAGGGTGTGTGGTAAGAGAATGATAGTCAGCAATGAAAAAATAACAATTGTAGCTATCTTGTAATTTGATGAAATTTTGAACTGCTCCGTAATAATTGCCGAGGTGTAAATTACCTGTTGGTCTGATACCGCTTAAAACTATTTCTTTCATATTTATAAATTAATACGCAAAGATAATAAAAACTTTGAACTTTGAGCTCTGAACCTTGAACTTTTTAATTAGTAATTTCACTCTAATGACGCTAATAAAAAAACAGAACCCCAATTCTGAGGTTCTGAGTTTTTTTTATTTCTGAGTTTCTAGATTTTGATTTTCCAATGCTCGTGGCTCGTAGCTCACGGCTTTAGTGCCTTGAATTGTTATAGAAGTATTTCTTCTCCGTTTTTGTTGAGGAAATTATATTGCATGATATGGAAATGTCTTGATGCTTTGATAGATATTTTCTTGTTGTATTTCCATTGCCATTTTCTTCTTATTGAGAAAAATCCTTTAGTTAGATATGCGTGTATGAAAGGATGTACTTGCACTGTGATAGATTTTTCATTTTGGTCTAATAGCAAGTATCTCATGTTGTTCTCAATTTCGTCTATCAACAAAGAAGAAGATTTAATTTTTCCTGTGCCTCTGCATGTAGGGCATTCTTCTTGTACTGTGACTTCTGTCTCAGGTCGTACTCTCTGACGTGTTATTTGAATGAGACCGAATTTTGAAGCAGGTAGTATGGTATGTCTTGCACGGTCTTTCGACATCTCTTCTTTAAGTTTGTTGAAGAGTTGCTTTCTGTTTTCAGCATTTTGCATGTCGATGAAGTCAACGATTATTATACCGCCCATATCGCGGAGTCGTAATTGTCGTGCTATTTCTACTGCTGCTTCTAGGTTTACTGTCAAGGCGTTCTCTTCTTGAGATTGTTCTTTGTTCACACGATGACCGCTGTTGACGTCGATGACGTGCATAGCTTCTGTGTGCTCAATAACGAGGTAAACACCATTTCTAATTGTGACTACTCTACCAAAGAGGCTCGCGATTTGTTTGTCGATATCGAATGTTGTAAAGATATGTTCTTTACTCTTGTGGTATTTTAAGATATCTTTCTTTTGCGGAGCTATGGTATTGATATAGCTTTTGATTTCTTCATAAAGATTGGCGTCGTCGACATAGATTCCGTTGAATGACTCGTTCAGGAGGTCTCTCAGCATCACTGATGTGCGGTCGAGTTCACTGATGAGTTTGCATGGATTCTTGCTTCCGTTCATGACTTCTGTCATGGTTTCCCATTTCTTGAGGAGGGATTTGAGGTCGGCATCGAGTTCTGCTACCTTCTTGCCTTCGGCTACTGTTCTAATGATAACACCGAAATTGCTAGGCTTGATGCTTTGGATGAGAAGCTTAAGACGTCTGCGTTCTTCGCTGCTTCTGATTTTTTGTGATACCGAGATTCTGTTTGAGAATGGTACTAATACGATGTAACGTCCTGCAAATGATATGTCTGATGATATTCTAGGACCTTTGGTGTTGATAGGTTCCTTGGCAATCTGAACAGGTATTCTGTCGCCAACGGTTAAGATATCTGATATTTTTCCTGATTTGCTGATGTCTTTTTCCATCTCGAACTTGTCCATGTCAAGCAATGTAATGTCACCAGATTCTGCTAATTTGGTGAATTTACGTAATGAAAGGATTTGAGGACCGAGATCTAGGTAATGTAAGAAAGCGTCTTTTCTGCATCCGATGTCAACAAAAGCCGCATTTAAACCAGGTAATATCTTCTTGATGCGTCCTAGATAAACGTCACCTACGGAAATGCTATTGTTTTTTTGTTCTTTATGAAGTTCGACAAGCTGTTTGTCTTCCAATAAAACAATATTAACCTCTGAAACATCAGCACTGATGATGAGCTCTTTGTTTGTGTTTGTTATTTCGTCCATTTCAGTTAAATATTTGCAAAGGTTTAAAAATTAAAAAAA
>JAZRNQ010000111.1:0-5225 GCA_045648285.1 Bacteroidales bacterium
ACAGAACGACATGGCTACGATCCGACTTATACCGATGGTATGGCAGGGATATATTGTCCGGAGACTTCGGCTTCGCGTAATAGCAGGAGGGCTTCTTCTGATGGTATCTCTGCGGCGAATTCGACTTTCGGTGGGTTGGTGGGCGACCTGGCTAACACCGTGCTGAGGACAGGAGCGACTATCGCAAAGTCGGCTTCTGGCGAACTGTCGGTTAAGGTTGTGTCATGTTATGAGTTTTATTTAGTTAAATCGGAGAGGTGATGAGGAGAGTGATTTTATTGGCGATCTTATTGATTGCTTTTGTGAGTGTGGCTACTGCTTTTCCTGTTGACACTGTGTATATTTCAACTTTAAGTACTACGCATATTCGCTTCAGTTCGGAACTGAAATATGTGGATCTGTCGAATAAGGTGTTGTCTGCCAGGATAGTCGAGGGAAGTAAGGATATTGTGGCTGTCAAGGCAAAGGAGGCTTTTGAGTTTACGACTACTATGTCGTGTCTGGAGGCAGATGGGAGGCTTCATACTTTTATCGTAGCATATGAAGAAAGTCCTGATGTGTTGATTGTGGATATGCGTAGATTCCCGGTCAGGCCGGGGATGAACCCGAGGGTGACGGATCTGATTAAGCCGGAGATGGCGGATTTGGGTAGGTGGACCCCAGATGTGACTGAGGTCCTGGATACTTTGGAACGTGAGATATATCACATTGGGGATGTGGCATATGATATTAAGGTTCTTTGTGAGAATGTGATTATTAAAGATGACGTGACTTATATTGTTCTGAGCATCGAGAATAGTTCTGCTGTGAGTTATTCAATGTCAACTCCTAGGTTTGTAGTTGAGAGTAAACGACAGACGAAGCGCGGACTTGTTTATGAGAAGCAGTTATTTCCGAAGCAGACTTCAGGGGAAAGTGTTACTGCTCCTGGGACTGTTTCGCGGATGGTGTTCAGCTTTGATAAGGTGACGCTTGTAAAGGGTCAGGTGTTCAGGATATATTTGTATGAGGACGGAGGCCCGAGGAATTTTGTATTGAGTTTTGGGGTGAGGGATTTGAGAAACCTAATTTGATTTGGAATCTTCAACATGTGTCTACTTGTGTTAGATGAGTATATTATGAATCATTAATGGTGTGATTTTTATAAATTAGTAGTTACATTACCTGATAATTATTTTGATAAATCTTGTATTGTATGTAAATTGCAAACAAAAATGTATTATGAATAGGAATTTACAATTTACAGATGAAGTAATACAAGAGTTGTTTGGTTATGAAGATGCAGAAAGTGAATCCGAAGACAGACTTAAAGCATATTTTATAAAGAATAGTGCATATGAGAGGATCCGTGCCGATTTGCCGGTTAGAATATTAGTCGGTCACAAAGGTACAGGTAAATCAGCGCTTTTCAAAGTCGCTATGTCAGAAGATAGAGAAAATCATAATCTTCCAATTATGATTCGTCCAGATGACATTGCTGAACTGGGACGTTCTGATGAGAATTTTCTGTTGAAAATAAAACAATGGAAATGGGGGCTTACCAAGATTATTGGTGAAAAGGTTCTGGCAGAATTTGATGTAGACCCGAGTCAGTATGGTGCTAAACTGGGGCAATTTGGATTAAAGCTTCTGAATTTCATTTCTGAGACTGTAACCATAGCTAAGGAAAATTTGTCCTTAGATGCTACTAAACAGCATATGGTGGATAAGTTTCTGGAAGATAGGAAGATAATTGTGTATATTGATGATTTGGATCGAGGATGGGAGGGTAAAAAAGATGATATTCTAAGAATCTCTGCTCTACTTAATTCTATTCGCGATATGGCAAACGAGAATCCTGGAATTCATTTTAAGGTCTCTTTACGATCTGATGTATATTATTTAGTGCGTACAGCAGATGAATCGACAGATAAGATTGAAGGATCTATTGTTTGGTGCAGTTGGACAAATCATGAAATATTGGTTCTTTTAGTAAAGAGAATACAATCTTACTTTAATAATGATATTGATGTAAATGTTTTGTTAAATTCTCCCCAAAAGCATATGAGTTCTTTTCTAGATGATGTAATAGAACATAAATTTTATGATTGGAAGGGAAAAGATGATGTTCCGACATATCAAGTTTTGATGTCTATGATCCGCAAACGACCTCGTGATATAGTCAAGTTATGCACTATGGCAGCACGAGAAGCTCAAAATAATAAAAAGAATATAATTTGTTCGGATCATTTTAAGGCTATATTTGAAGAATACTCTCAAGGAAGGATTCAGGATACCATTAATGAGTATCGTTCAGAACTCCCGTCTATATATGACTTGTTGTTTGGGATGCGCCCCAGCAGAAAAGAACGTGATAATGGAAAAGGTTTTATATATACAACCATTGAATTAAGGGCGAAGTTAAATAATTTGAAGCAGAATAATACGTTTACTTTTAAAAATGGGAATCCAGCATCTGCAGATGACTTAATTCAATTCTTATATAAGATAAACTTCCTAACTGCCAGGAAAGTTTTAGATAATGGGACTATTCAAAGGAAATATTTTGAAGATAATAGATACATATCTTCTGGAAGGATAGACTTTGGTTATAATTGGGAAGTACATCCTGTCTTTAGATGGGCTTTGCAGCCTGAAGGAATAGATGATATATTAGCTATTTTTAAAAATCATACATTTGAATAATAATCACGTCTAATCTCCGGACATTTTAATAACTTGTCCGGAGATTTTTGTTATTCAAAGAATTCTTTGCGGGTGCCGGGAAGGAGATCGAGGAGGGCGGCACGGAGTTCTGGGATGTCTTCCATTTCGTGCATCCAGATACTCCAGTTGTTAGACTTCTTGATCATATCCATCAAGATGCTCAGATAAATAGGTTGCATGTCTGGAGGCAGATCAAGATACTCCTGCTTGTAATGCCTGGCCTCTATTGCACTTTGGATTCTGTCTTCTACTCTGGTGTCTCTTGCTTCCTCATAATCCTGAGTGTCTTCTTTAGGCATTATCTTGTCGAGACCAACAAGTGAGATGAGCCTGTTTACCCTTGCCTTATCTGAATTAGAAAGGTAAGGGGCCGGTGAAGGCATAAGTGTTACCGGATCATATTGTACCATATGATAAGTATCGTCGATATCAGGCCAGACGAAATCGTTAAGATTATCGTCATCAACTGTCTTGTTGTTCTTTGTTGAATTGCAGTTCTTGCAGCCAAGCAAAAAATTATCCCAACTATATTCCTTTTCTGGAACCTTGGACTTGGGCTGTACATGTTCTATTTCGGAACCGATATGGATATTTCTTTCGCAATATGAGCAATATGAACCAATGGCTTCGAACAAATCGCGCCTTGCAGTGCCATAAGGATTGTATTCCTTTTCTTTATGTCCTTTGTTTACAGGTCTCATTGCTACTTGCGGTTAAGTCTTGCTATTTTTGCCAGATTGAGTTTGGCAACAGATACAGGGTCGTCGCTATAGAGACGCATGTATTCGTTGAACTTTTCTTCGATGTCGGCTTTCTCTTCGTCGGTGCCTGTGTATGATTCAAGAGCTTTGAAGAATTCTTCAGATGCCTTCTCCTTTTCGCTGAAAATGTTGCTTCTTGATGACTTTACTCCCATATATAGGGCATTGGTCTCAAGACTTACATCGTATGGTTCGTTGATGAGTTCCTGGTCTTCCAAATTGATAATTTGATCCTTGGCAAGAGACTGAACTATGAATGGCGAGTGTGTGGTGGCGACAAACTGGATCTTAGGGAATGAGGTTGTCAGTTCCTTAACGATCGCTTTCTGCCAAGATGGGTGAAGGTGGAGGTCAAGTTCGTCGATCAGTACCAGCCCCGTTGTCTCTTTTAGAGCATTTACTCCGAGCTGTGGGTTCAGTTTGATACAGCGATATGCGATGTCAGCAATCATACCTATCATATTGCGGTAACCGTCGCTCATCATACGATAGGGTATGCTTGTCCTGGAGTTATCATCATTGTATCTTACACAGACTATGTCATCCTCCGCGAAGTCGTAGTAGAGGTCATTCCAGTCTTCGAGACAGTTGAGAATGGCTTCCTTGAACGTTGCGAGACGCTGCTTAAGCTCTTCAGAGTCTTTTTTGTCGATGTTCTTTTCAAGGGTTTTATACCAGTTACGGAATGTTTTGCTTGATGACTTTACGGAGAAGCAGTTTTCGTAGCCTTCTGTACGTGACCCTTGTGTCGCATATTTGACCGAATCGTTTAACTCAGCCCAAAGACGTCCGGTTCCGTGATATGCGAATAATGGCAAGGTGACATCTTCTCCGGCTGATACGCGTGCAAACACATCTTCAGATATAGATGTTATTGACTTTGTATGTTTGGTTGTATTGGAGTAAGTTCGTTTTTCTATGCTCCTTTTCCATTCTCCGCAAAAACCCTCTGCAGTGATCTCGCAAGGAAACTGTGGCTCGAATACTGATTTATGGGTTTCAGCTACCCTTACTTCTCCTTTATGAATAGTACGCTGCTTCTTCTGGCCGTCGCCAAGTGGAATGAGATAGCAACCGGCAGCAACAGCAAGTGCATCAAGGATTGATGTTTTACCGGAACCATTATTACCGATAATTACGGTGAAATGGTCTTTGAACCGAAAGGACTCTTCTGAAAATCCTTTGAAATTCTTTATTTTGAGCTGTTCAATAAACATATTGGAGAAGTTTATTTTATCATACAAAAGTAGATGATTTGCATAAAACATACAAATTTAATAATTAATTGGCAAATGTGATGCTGATAAATCAAATTAAGCGGCGAGGATGAGGTGGGAGTGCTGGTTGACGAGGGAGATGATTTCGTTGTGGTATTGGGTTTCCTGGTTGTGGGAGCCGTAGCATTGGAGGATGTGGCCGTCGGTGAGGGATAGTTCGATGGTTTCGAGTGGGGTGTCCGGGGTGTCGATGAGTCGGGCGGAGAGGATGAGGGAGTTCTTGCGATCGTAGTAGGTGTTGGTGAAGACGCAGTGATGGAGGGTGTCGCCTTCTTTCTTGTAGGCATCTATGCTGCTTAGGACTACGACTACAATGTTGGAGTTTGAGAATGTGATGTCGAAGTATTTGCTCTTGTTCTTGATAAACTCTTCTGCCTTCTTTTCCTGTTCAATGATTCTCTGGAGTTCTCTTTCTTTGGCTTCTTTCTCATATTGTCTTCTGCGTTCCTCATTTTCTTTCTCCATTCTCTTGCGTTTTCGC
>JAZRNQ010000112.1:0-5579 GCA_045648285.1 Bacteroidales bacterium
GGTTCCGTGCTACGCACTCCACCGCCTGCCTGGAAACTATCGTCCCTAACGGGACTAATTTTATTGTAAATTTTAAAATAGGAATAAAAAAAAGACAGGTAACTTGGGCTGTTTTGTATGCCCGTTACCTGTCTTTTTTTCGCTCAATCACCAACCATTTTTGGCAACATTACCAGACTCATTGACTCAGCAACTCAGTAACTCAAAAACTTAGTGTCTCAGTGTCTCAGTGTCTTTTAAACATCGCCTCCAATATATAGAACAGCATCACGAATGGTATCGCTGCGAATCCTAAGAAGATGACGGCTGCTACAGCGAATATCGCAAGAATATAGATATGTATATTTTCCTTAAATTTTAAATTCTTAATCTTCAAAGAGAAGAATGGAATCTCGCTTATCATAAGATAACTGAATATCACTACTATCGCGATGAGGAAATAAGGATTCGACATATTGTTTGCCATGAATGCCAGCTTTTCATTTTGCAAGGTAAAAGGCAATGATGCCACGAAGAGTCCCATCGCTGGAGTTGGAAGTCCGATGAAAGATGTCGTTTGTCTGTCGTCGATATTGAATTTAGCTAGGCGCAATTCTGCGAACACTGCCAAGAAGAAAGCGAGGAATGGCAAGATGTTGAAACCTGCTATTTCAAGACTAAGGCTGTTGGCTATTGGCTGTTGGCTTAGATAGTGATATACTATAAACGAAGGAGCTACACCGAAAGAGACCACATCTGAAAGCGAGTCGAGTTGCGCTCCGAGTGGCGAATAAGCTTTCAGAAGACGAGCCGCGAAGCCATCGAAGAAATCGAAGACAGCTGCAAGAAATATCATAGCACCAGCAGCTACAGCATAGCCGTTACACATCAAGACAATAGAGATGCAACCCGACAAAAGATTGCAACATGTTATCGCATTAGGAATATGTTTTATCATTTTTATCATTAAAGTCAACGGACAACGGACTACAGTCAACAGTCTTTGTCCTTAATTATTATTTTTCACTTTTCAAATTTCATCTTATGTAATGTGGCATTTCTTCAGGAAGAATGATAGAATATTCAATGAGGCCTTTTATCTCGCCATCCACGAACCAAGGTGTCTGGTAAATCATCTTCTTCACCTCGCCTTTCTGAATCGTATAAACATTGGTAGCTTTCTCGTCAATCAATCGTTTTATGGTATCTTGTGATGACTGTTTGTGACATGCCATCATGTTTTTTCCAACCATGTCAGTGAATACCGATTTAGCCTTATCATTCATATAAACAACATTACCCTCTGTATCAGAGATTGTTATACTAACATTTATCTCTTTGAAGAAATCTAAGATATTATTTTCCATGACTAAAAATTTTACTGCAAAAAAAAGAAATATTTAGCAAATAAATACATTATTTTAAAAAAAAATAAAATACCGAAACAACGAGGTAAAATGTTATATTTGCAACAAAATAAGCATAAGTCTTGAAGAAACTCTATAAGTACATATTACGCTCATTCATCGGCACTTTCGTATTCACCTTTTTCATTGCCGTGTTTATCCTGCTTATGCAGTTTCTATGGACATATCTCGACGACCTTGTTGGCAAAGGCATAGGATTCGATGTCTTAGGCAAGCTGATGTTCTACACCGCCATCACTTTCGTACCGATGGCTATGCCTCTCGCTATGCTTTTATCATCTTTGATGTGTTTCGGCAACTTAGGCGAATTCTATGAACTTGTCGCCATGAAAGCCTCTGGCATATCCGTATGGAAAGTCATGCGACCACTTTTGATATTCGCCATAATCATGAGCTTTACGGCATTCATATTTTCGAACAACGTATTGCCTGTCGCCACATTGAAATCGAAGACTTTACTACGAGACGTTCGTAAACAGAAGATGTCGTTCGACATCCCTGAAGGCAGATTCTACAAAGGTATCGATGGCTACAGCATAAGAGCAGGCAAGAAAGGTGCCGACGGCAATTCCTTATACGACGTAATGATATACGACCACACCGCATACAAAGGCAACACCAAGGTCACAGTGGCTGACTCTGCCACGATAGCTATGGCTCCTAGCCAGAAAGAAATAGTATTCACTCTATACAGCGGATACAATTACAACGAAGTCACCGACGACAAAGAATACAGAATCAAACGACCTTTCGAGACGATGAAGTTCAGCAAGCAATATGTCAGCTTCGACATATCCGACTTCGACATGAAAGAAAGCGACGGCAGCGCATTCAAAGGACATCAGTCGATGTTGAATATGAGCCAGCTCATCGTTGCCATCGACTCATTGGAAAACAATGCCGACGAGAGACGTTTCTCTTACAAAAACTCTTTCAAGAACAGACTTCAGCATTTATCATCTAAGGATGTAATAAATAAGAACACCCAAAACAAGAAAGCCGAACTTGACACCATCACCGTGTTCAAGTGGCCTTTCCTGGACAACTTCGGTGAGAAAGAACAAGCCTCTATCATCAATATGGCAAAAACCGCAGTAAAGAACCAGATTGACAACATCGACCTCAACATAAAAGACTTCGAGCGTCAAGACACCAATATCAGGAAACATCAGCATGTACTTCACGAGAAGTTCTCGCTCAGCATAGCATGTCTGCTGTTTTTCTTCATAGGCGCGCCACTAGGAGCCATCATCCGAAAAGGAGGTCTCGGACTTCCTATCGTCATCAGCGTGGTGTTCTTCGTCATCTATTACGTCATAACCATCACAAGTCAACGTATCGCGATAGCCGGCGACATACCTATCTTCTTAGGTGTCTGGCTCTCGTCAATAATAATATTGCCGATAGGCATCTTCCTAACCATCAAAGCCACTACAGACTCAGCGCTGTTAGACGGAGAGAGTTGGAAGAAGACATTCAGAAAAATTTTTAGAAGAAACAAATAAAACCGTTTGCTATGAATATTTTATTGCTTTGCAACAAGTCACCTTATCCGCCAAGCGAAGGCGGACCAATGGCGATGAACAGTATTGTCAACGGATTACTCGACGCTGGACACAAGGTCAAGATACTTGCTGTCAATAGCGAGAAATATCATATCAAAGACAAAGACATACCGCAGGAATATAAGGAAAAGACAGGCATAGAATTCGTCGACGTCGACTTAAAGATAAAACCTATCGAGGCATTAAAAAACCTTTTCAGCGACAGCTCATATCATGTGGAGAGATTCATCTCTGAAGACTTCAGGAAGAAGCTCATTGAAATCTTGAAGAAAGACAGATACGACATCGTACAGCTGGAGATGATTTATATGGCTCCTTATATCGAGACTATCAGAGAACACTCCAAGGCTTTGATAGTGCTGCGCGCTCATAACGTAGAACATCTCATCTGGGACAGAATAGCCAAGAAGACAAACTTCTTACCTAAGAAATGGTATCTCAACCATTTGGTTCGTACCTTGAGAGACTACGAGCTTAACGCCATCAACAAAGTCGATGGCATAGCAGCTATCACATATAGAGACGCTGCATTCTTCAGAGGAGAGACAGCAGTGCCTGTCATCGACATTCCTTTCGGTGTCAACCCAGATGAGTTCACACCTACTTACAAGGTAAACGACAATCCGACATTATATCATATCGGTTCTATGAACTGGATGCCTAATGAAGAAGGTATCAGATGGTTCCTGAAAAACGTATGGGAAAAACTGAAAGAAAGAGAGCCTGAGTTGACGCTCAACCTCGCCGGACGTCACATGCCTAAGTGGCTGATGAACCTGAAAAAGAAAAATGTCAAGGTCTGGGGAGAAGTGCCAGACGCTAAAGAATTCATAAAAGACAACGACATCGCGATAGTACCACTTCTATCAGGTAGCGGAATAAGAATCAAGATTATTGAGTCGATGGCGATGGGCAAGACCGTCATCACCACTATGATAGGCGCAGAAGGAATTCAATATTCTGAATATAAAAACATCATCATAGCTGACAACCCTACAAAAATCGTTGAGACGATATGCAGGATAAAGAAAGAACCTGAAGAGATAATACGCATAGGAAAGAACGCAAGAAAACTCATAGAAGACATATACGACAACAAGAAGATTATCGACAGACTGCTGATATTCTATGATGAGATAAGTAAAAAGAAAAAAGACATAACATATATAAACCATTGACATGAAGATATTTGTATTGCTGCCGAGAATCCCATGGCCACTCGAGAAAGGCGACAAACTGAGAGCTTACAATCAGATAAAGCAACTCGCCAAAAACAACGAGGTGGTTCTCTGTGCTTTAAATACAGATAAAAAAGCTGACAAAAAAGAAGCCTTCAAAGCACTGCAGCCTTATTGTCTGTCGGTAACATTCATAGATATCAAAAAGACCTCGATACTCGTCAACATAGCGAGGGCTTTCTTCAAGGGGCTGCCTCTACAATGTGGATATTTCTATAACAAGAAAGCTCACAAGAAGATACAGAAAGTTATCAAGAAGCACAAACCAGATATGCTCTTCGGACAGCTTCTGAGAGTAGCAGAATATATACGTCACGAGGAAACAGCTAAGACTCTCGACTATCAAGATGTCTTCTCCATGGGAATGAGACGCAGATATGAAATTGCACCATTCTACATGAAGCCTTTCTTCAACATGGAATACCGTCGTCTGAGACGTTACGAACACGATATCTTCAACGACTTCGATGTCAAGACTATCATCAGCGTGCAAGACCGCGACCTCATCAATCATGAGAGAAAAGACGAGATACTGATAGTTCCCAACGGCGTCGACCATGAATATTATACACCTCAGAATTGCGAAAAAAAATACGATATAGTGTTTACTGGCAATATGGCTTACGCGCCTAATGTCAATGCTGTGGAATATCTAGCAAATCATATCCTGCCTTTGGTGTGGAAACAACTTCCTGAAACGAAGCTGTATATCGCAGGTGCCACACCCGACCCTCGCGTCAAGAGAGTGGCATGCAACAGAATCATCATCAGCGGCTGGATTGACGATATGAGAGACGCTTACGCACAAAGCAAAATCTTCATCGCTCCGATGAGAATTGGAACAGGACTTCAAAACAAACTCCTCGAAGCAATGTCAATGAGACTGCCTTGCATAACAACGACATTGGCAAACAACCCACTAGGAGCTGAAGAAAACAAAGAGATTCTTGTCGGAAACAACGAACATGAACTCGCAAATCATATAATCACATTGCTGACAAATAAAGAAAAAGCCAACACCTTGGCACAAAGCGGATACGACTTCGTACGCCGCGTCTACGACTGGAGCGAAGCGACAAAGATTATGGAATTAGAAATGAAATTAAAAATTAAATAAATAATTTGGTTTAAGGTTTAATGCTTAAGGTTTAAGGTTGAATCAAGATAAACTTTCAACTCTAAACTTCAAAACTACTTTAAACTTTAAACCTTAAACTTCAAACTAAAATAAATTATGGCTGACGACAAAAAGATTATTTTCTCGATGGTTGGTGTAAGTAAAATCATTCCACCATCAAGACAGATTTTGAAAGATATTTATCTATCATTCTACTATGGTGCTAAAATCGGTATCATCGGTTTGAATGGTT
>JAZRNQ010000113.1:0-22507 GCA_045648285.1 Bacteroidales bacterium
TTGATTGGAGAGACGATAGTTCCTATGGGAGTAATCGTGTTACCCTCTGTGGTATCCTCTTCCTCCTTCGCCTCGTTATTGAAAGTAAATGTCAGTTGATAGAGCTGGTCGTGATTATCCTCAAAATATACATCTATCGTCTGTTGGTCCTCACACTCCGAGGTGTAGTACAGACGGAACACATCTCTGTCAAGCGGATAGCGGTCATTCGGCAACAGCACCATACCATCATCCATACGGAGCGTACCCTCACCATCGGGCTGGAAGTAGCGGATTGTGTAACGAGTATCGGAGAAATAGCCCTCACGCACAATCTCACAGCGTATCTCCGCTGTTTCGCCTTGTACCAATCGCTTGGGTACAGGCATTGTCTCAACCGTAAAAGGATAGGCTTGCTGAACATCGAGATCATCCTCACAAGATGTGAAGCCCAATACAGCGGTCATCATGGCACCGCAAACCATCATATAAAAAAATAACTTTTTCATAGCACTTTCATTTTATTCAATTGATTATAAATTTTACACCTAAACCGAACTGAGTGCTGAACTTACCGAGTGAGCCTCCCCAGAGTACACGCTCACGAACATTCGCAAGCAGGACAATACGGTCTGTTATATAACTCTCCAATTCCAGTGTTATGGCACCTCCATAGATAAAGGTATCCTTTGCAAGCAGCGTAGAGCCGTCGTGCAGCATCTTGTCACCCCAATTCACCGTCTCGTAGCCTGCCAATGCAGAGCCACCGATGGAGAGGAATAATATTTTCGCTGGATCAGACAGAAACATAAGGTAGTAACCGCCTTCGGCTGTGAACTGGGCACGGGGCACAGATACGCCACGATAGTCATAATTCTTCTGTAGGTATTCCACTCCCGCCACCCAACGGTTAGCCTTCTTGGTATATCCCGACATAGCTATTCCCGTGTAGTAGTTCAGCGAAGATTTAGAGCCGTTGACAAAGCCGCCTCTGAGTTCCACACCCGTCATCTTCGGGATATAACGCTGGGCGTATGCCTGCCCTGACGAGAGGGCAAGCGATACGACTGCGATACATAGAAACAGATACTTCTTCATACTACTTCACTTTAAGTTCGTTAATAACTTTTGCTCTTACAATATCCTCACTCTCTACGGTGAAGGTCTGGTATCTGCCACCACCCTTCTCGTGCATCTCCACCACAAGCACCTTATCGGCAGGGATGGTGAACTTGTCAAACACGAATACGGTGCGCTCATCCTTGTTACCCGCTACGGTTGTGGCATAGTTGTATGCACGCAGAGGGAAGATTATTTGTTCCTGAATGGCTGTGCGTTTCATCACTTTCTTATCCACAATCTTAAAGGTCACGAAGTCCACCTCGTAAGGAACATTCGATGTGTTCTTCACCTGCGTATGGAAGTAGAGCAAGCCATTGTGGGTATAGAGACCACGCAACAGATACTGGATGCCGAACGCCTTGCTGCCGATGTGCTTGATGTAGCGTTTGTTGTCCTTGTGGATAGCCTTGCCGATGAGGTGCACCAACTTCGGTGATACACTGCCTAGCTCCTGCAAATAGATGTCGAGAGCATTGTTGGGACGGTTTACCTCACTGCCATCGTGAATAAAATCCTTCATCTCGATATTCAGTAGCAGTGGTTCATCGGAGTACTTCACATTGAAGGTGTAGAAACTGCCACTCTCGGTAATCACCGACATATTGGTCTCATCACGGAAGTGCTTTACCGTAGCCTTAACACGGATTACATTCTCCGAGCCGTCGGCCTTGCCTGCGATAAGATTAGGCGAGCCAAGATCCACATAGCGTACCGCCGCAGGGAAGATGATGTGGGTGGTCTTGTCGTATGTCACCTCCAGGCCATAGGGAGGAATCATACGGTCGAAGGTCAGCTTCTTGGTCAGACCGTGATAGATGTCGCCATCCTCCTGCTGCGGATAGATGTCCGCTGTGAGGGTTACATCGTTAGATACTGTGTTAGTTACTACGGTTGAATCAACCGATTGTGCATTGGCACTTACAACGCCCATAGCAAGGGCAATAATTACAAAAATCTTTCTCATGTGTTTAATGTTTTAAATGGTTATTGATTATTTTGATATAGCATCAGGGTATATCCTGATTTGAGGTGAACCTTCTCTTCACGCATCTTCTTGGAGATGTACTGCGACACGCCCTGTATGGCACCACGACCTACTTCGGATAGCAGCTGTTCTTCAGCAGACTGTGTGGTAATCGATATGCTTGTGCCGAGATTCTGTCCCAAGTTAGCAGCCATTTCCTTAGCCACACTGGTTTCCATAGACCCTGGTATGAATATGCCTGACTGTCCGTCATTGTCGTGGACGGTAAGTTCTACGGGAATGATGATACCGTTATGCTCCACCTGAAGAATCTCGATGTCGAGCCTTTCTCCTTTGATGCTGCCTTCGCCCATGATGAGGGTGTTTCGTGGCAGTACATACTTCCCGACACGCATATCCTCCAAGAGCCTGAGCCGCACACTCTGACCGCTGACGACAGTCTGGTCTCCATACACGCATGCCTTGATGGTGTTCCGTGCTGTCTGCTTCGGTGCTTCGCCTACGGCAGTGTGGAAACCGTATCTGTCATATCGCATAAGTCTATTTTTCATAACAGAATCATTCATTGGCTGAGGCAGTGACGATACGACTGGTCTTGACACAAGACCGATAGGAACAGCCTTAGGCTTGTTGTTCTGTTCAGTGTTATCATCTTTATCCTCTTCATTCTCCGTAGTGACAGAATTGCCAGGCATATACTTGGCTGCAAGTTCATACGACTTCTCCAGAAGCGCAATCTGTTCCTCATAGGTCGGCTGCAAGTTCTGTGCTATTACAGTTGATTGCTTCATCTGTTCCAGTTCCGCCTTCAGAGCCTCCTTTTCAGGATCCTCACGTGATCGCTCATAAAAACTACCGAGAGTGGCGTTAATGTCATTGTATGCGGATGTCGATGTGGAAAACATGTCGCTTCTGCCATCTGCTTTATGTAATGTTCCGTTAATTTCAGATATTTCAATATTCCTTTCCTGACCTTCATCTGAAATCTTCGCGGCAAAGTCTTCCAATGTCATCATCTTCTGTTCCTGTCTGACACGCATATCATCCAATTCGTAAGCGGTAATCTTGTCCGCCTCGATACCGGCGTTGCGCGGGTCAGGAAGCCGGGTGTTAAGACCTGCATTCTGCTGTTCGGTCTGCACCTGCTTCTTCGACGGTTTGAAGATGAACCATACAAAGACCGCACAGGCGATTACCATCGCAGAATAAACCAGCCACTTCTTGACCTGCTCCTTTTTTTTCAAATCATTTGCATTCTTACTCATGGCTTATGGTATTAAATTGGTTAAAGAACTCTTTCATCTCAAAAACCCTTTTATTCATCAGGGTATCGGCATACGTCTCTTTATCATCAATCAATATGCTTGAAGGCTGAATATCCTGTCTTAGATATTTCTCATAACTGACATCTTGTGTATGTTCAAGCATCAAATAAAGAGTTAGTGCCGTATAGAGCAACATAAACACACCGATGGTCATGCCTCTTTTCTTTGGCGAGGCATCATTCCATGCCCTGCAAATCGAATCTTTGATTTTCTTAATGATTTTTTTCATGGCTGTATAATTTTAATGATCAATAATGATTTATCTGTCATATACCCTAAGGTCCTTATTTTCCACTACACGAAAAGACTCTAAAATGAATCCGTGAGGATTATTGTCACTTCGCGTTGAATTGAGCAATCGTCCTTTTGTGACAAGACTTCGTTCTGTTACACTTGTCTCGCGTATGATGGAAAGACGAGAGTATGTCACAACATCATAAGGATAATTGTTGAAGTCACATATGACGCTGTCCACTTCTATACGCTGGAGGACATTACCTGATATGATACGGTTGTAATAGCCCTGTTCTGCGAGGTCACTATAATGTGAGTATGCAGAACGGTCACTTAGGAACATAGCTCGCTGAATGTTCTCCTCTATCGCTTTTTTGTCAGGTGCAAGCGTAAAGAAAAGTTCGTGAAAACGTCTTACATGTTCCCTTGCTTCCACAGGACGGTTCTGCTTCATGTCCTGCGAGAGAGCCAGAATCAGCGACTTCCCTTCATCGAGGACGTATATTTTCTGCCGTTGCGACTCTGCAAAATCGTAAGCTCTCCACAACGAGTAACTTACCAGCAAGGTACATACACAGAGATATACGATACCGAAGAAGCGTATCTGTCTGAAACTGGTCTCGATGTTTTTTAATGATTTGAATTCCATTTCAATACTGTTTTGTTTAAATGTTATCTTTTGAATAATCTGCCTGTAATATTTCCTATTGCGGCACCTGTAGCACCTGCAACAATAGATCCGCCACGACTTGCCGTCTGCGCCACGTTCTTGCTATAATTGCCTGCACCTCCACCTGCCTGGACAATCCAGTTAGCCACTGTCGGTATAGTGAAATATCCTATGATGCCTATAATAAGGAATGTGATATAGACCGCATTAGAGCCATCAGGAATGAAATTTGGATCAGACAGCTGATCAATGTCCTTCTGCAGCATCAGCACCTGAATACGCGCCAGCACACTGCTGAAGAGGTCACTAACAGGTAACCATAGATATATGCTGATATATCTGACGAACCATTGCGTAAGAGAGGCGTGAAAACCATCCCAGCATGCCAAAGCAAAAGATATTGGTCCGAGAATAGAGAGGACTATCAGAAAGAATGTTCTCAACGTATCAATGACAAGCGCAGCCGCATTGAACATGAGTTCCAGCACTTCTCTGAAAAAGCCATGCACCGACTTTTTCATATTATACATCGCTCTGTCGATATACATTCCACAAGCCTCTATAGCATCAAATGCGCCAAGCTCGTCAAGTTTGTTGTCAAACGACTCCTTGTCTACCAGGTAAGCCATTTCCGGGTTACGTTTCATGGCTTCAAATTCCAGTCTGTCCTTCTGTTCACGATATTTGTTCATATCGAAAGTCTGCGTCTCGAGGATTCTGTGCGTTCCTGTCACTATAGGTGACAACACACCGTTTAACGTTCCCAACACAAGTGTAGGAAACATCATAATACACAGTCCTAGAGCAAAAGGACGCAGCAGAGGAAACACATCAATAGGTTCTGCTCTTGACAAGGATTGCCATACACGATATGCCACATAAAAGAGAGCTCCCAGTCCAGCAACACCTTTTGCAACACCCGTCATCTGAGAACAGAGAGGCATCATGTCCAGATACAGATTCTGGAGTATCTGATGCAGGTTGTCATAAGTTGATGATAACAATACCATATGCAAAAAGTCTTATGATTACCAATAGCGTTCACTTGGAAGTCCGTATAGCGATAGTACTCGGTCAAGATCATTGCGGACCTTGGCTCTTAGATATGAGACACCGATGTTCTTGTCCGTATAATACTGCACCAGCGATCGGTATTCAAGCATACGAGAATAGCATACGTCAATTATATCCATCCTATCCTTGTCACTCATCGAAAGTCCGTTCTCGTTTACGACTGTCTTAAGATCATTAAGCAGACTGGAGCTCTCTTCGAGTAACTTGGTGTATCCTAACGCTATCGCACATAGTTCTTCTACAGTAAAATACGGATCATTGAGCATGCTCTCATAACTGTTCACATAGATGTCGGTTATTTCTCCAACAAGCAGTATGGTCATCTGTACCTTTCGTGCATCACGGACAAGATCCTTGACCTTCTTCAATGCATCGTAGAACTCCTTTCCCTGCTCGTATATCTTTACGGTCTCTTGAAAACTATTGATCATAGTTGCAGCCGTCGATGAAGTATATACGATGTTTTTGGTAGTATTGATGATACCTTGTGCTAAATTGGCGGGGTCTGTGACGACCCACTGCGCCCTTGATGTCTGGCTGAAGAACATAATAACCAGACAAATGATAAAGGTTTTAAATCTCATAATGTTACTTTTTTAATGATAAATACTAAAATTGTTATTTTTACAGGAATCACATACCCATCTTCCTACCTCTGATTTTTGGATTCTGTTGCATGTGAGACTTTCTAGACTGTTTTTCCGCATAGGATTTTCTGCCAGTCATCTTGACTATACGGGCATCAAGTTCACGATATGCCTTTTCAGCCATGGAGGAACATTCCTCTGGTGAAGAGTTCCTGTCAATACAGTATTTCGCCAGAAAATCAGGACGGATATGGATTATGTCATTGACTTTATCAGGCGAAGCTACAATCTGTCTCAGCCTTTCCAATTCCTCATTAAGTTTATCGAGATATGGAACGGGAGGATGCTCGCAGACACTTTCGAATATTTTCTCCACTGCACGTGTCAACCTGGCGTCAACCATAAGCATATCAGGTATTTCTCCCGTTGCTCTTTTCTGCCTATACATTGCAGGATCCATATCTTCCAGCTGATGGTACAGATGGTAATCCTCCGTAAGTCCGAAGTAGTCCTGCATCGACTGCGGGATGTTCCAATTCTGCATCAGTGACCAATAAAGGCACGAGATGACCTCCTGGCGTCTCTTTTCGTCTGATTTTAAGTTACTATACATACTTCAAATGTTTAATGGTGAATAAAGATGGTTACTTACTTCGCTTGCTCTCGGCAAGCTGCTTGATGGCAAGTTCGATATTGCCGTCCAACTTCTCGGTGAGTCGCTGCAACTCCAGCTTCTCGGTCTCCTCGGTAGTGTAGCAGTAATACTCTTCGGGAGATACCTCCGTGGCATAGATCGCCGACTGTGCTCCGCCAAGACCTATCCACACTTCCTTGTACTTCCTGCCGGGAGCATTGGAGAGGTTGATGGAGAGAATCTGCGCACGCTCCTTGTCGGTAAGTCCGAGAAGAGCCTGTATCTCATCGAATCTGTTCACATACTTGCGCTGGTCGAGAAGAATCTTGCAGTCGCTGTTGTTGATGATGGTCCCCTTGACGATTGAGGATGAAATGATGTCTTCCACCTCCTGCGTCACTACAACAGCTTCACCGAAAAATTTACGGACCGTCTTGAAAAGATACTTCAGATACTCAGCCATACCTTCTTTGCTGATGGCTTTCCAAGCCTCCTCCAGAAGTATCATTTTGCGGATGCCTTTAAGCTTTCGCATCTTATTGATGAATGTCTCCATTATAATAATAGTGACTATCGGGAATAACACTTTGTTATCCTTGATGTTATCCAACTCAAAGACTATAAACCGCTTGTTCAACAGGTCCAGCTGTTTGTCGGAATTAAGCAGGAAGTCATATTCACCACCCTTGTAATATGGTTCCAAGACATTGAGGAATCCCCATACGTCAAAATCCTTTTCGCGTGTACGTTTCTCTTTAAGTATCTCTTGATATTCATCACGGATAAACTCATAGAACGTATTGAATGAAGGATTGACAATTTGCTTGGAATTAACTCTCTCCAGAAAAAGGTTCACGGCATTGGAGAGTGCCACCTCCTCGGCTCTCGTCGGTGGTTCATCGTCCCTTTTCCACAGCGTAAGGATAAGCGTCTTGATGGATTCTTTCTTCTCGATATCAAACACACCATCCTCGACATAGAACGGGTTGAATGCAATTGGATCATTTTCATCATAAGTAATATATATGCCATCTTCGCCATGCGTACGTGCATTGATAAGACTACACAATCCCTGATAGGAATTTCCAGTATCAACAAGCAGAATATGCGTTCCCTGCTCATAATACTGTCTTACCATATGATTGGTAAAGAATGACTTTCCACTGCCAGAAGGTCCAAGGATAAACTTGTTACGGTTAGTGATGACGCCTTTCTTCATGGGCAGATCGGAAATGTCCAGATGGATAGGCTTGCCGGTCAAGCGGTCAACCATACGTATTCCAAACGGAGAGAGAGAATCATGCGAAGTCGTTTCCTCAATGAAAAGACACAACGCCTGCTCTATAAAGGTATAGAACGACTCCTCAGAAGGGAAATCTCCTGCATTTCCAGGAATAGCAGCCCAGAACAATGTAGGGATATCAACGGTATTATGTCGCGGTTTCGCTTCCATCATGGCAAGCTGACTGCCAACATCATTCTTTATACGCTTAAGACGTTCCTTGTCATCGCTCCAGGCAAAGACATTGCAATGAGCTCGGACAGCTGTCAAGCCAAAACTATGCGCCTCATTTAGATATTCTTCTATCCATTCTCGATTAATCTGGTTTGAACGGCTGTAACGAGAAAGAGAATGCATATTTCGAGCTGTCTGTTCAAACTTACGTAACATCTCCGCAGAGTCATCGATAAAGATATATTGATTCACGATATGATTGCATGTCAGAAGTGCACCTATAGGTGCGGCAAACGACAGACAGCAATCACTGCGGTCTGTTGACAGACGCTCGAATCGGCTGTCGGTGGCAACGCTTGACGGAAGGTCTTCCGGATCAGACAATGTGTGCAGACAAAGGTAGTTGTCTCCTATTTTCATCTCTCCTGAACCAAGAGATATATCGTGCAGGCATGTATCCGTATTCTGAGAAAGCGAAAAATACTTCTCAATAATGCCAGCAGTGGTATCAGTACCTATTATGTCTTCATCGACAAGACGAGTAAGCGTGATAAAGCCGCTATCATTGATGATTCGCTCGAACTGTTCACAGCTCTCCATAAAACGACTAATCTCATCCTTATCCTGCATCTCCTTCGGAATCATGAATCCTCTAGCAAGAACACTTAAATTGCTCATTGTCATGCTATGCTCCTTTGTAGTCTTTGTGAGAAACAGATAACAAGTATGATTCAGATAAGGTCGTTCGTTGAAATGACGCTCGAAAGAACGGCTAAGGAAACTCAGATTTTCTTTCTGCATATCTGGCGTATAGCTCTCCTCTATGAAAAAGTCCTGTTTATGGACAATGCTATAGTTTGGCAGAACCTTGACAGCCTTGGTCCATGCTGAATGTATAGCCTCATACTCCGCCTTGGTTATGGTGAAGAGTTCCGGAAGTTCCACACGATAGGCAACCGTAATGTCAGCGTCCTTGCTGATAATGCAGCCTTTTTCCACCGACATAATCGGGAACTTACTTTCAAGGGTGGTTGCTTTCATTACATTTTTCATGATTTTTTGTTTTTGATGTTAGAATTGAACATTCGCAAGAATCGCCTGCGGCTGATGATGTAACTTGGATGGTTTCTTACAGCAAAAATTTTCATCATGCCCCATTCAGCATACTTTGAGTTTAGATAGAATGTTGTCCATATGACTGCAGAGGAAGAAATGACACCAAGCGTGATACACACCCACTGATTCACCCCTACCATATACAATATCATAAAGGTAATAAGTACAGAAAGCAGACCACCAGCGAAGATGAAGAGATACTGTCTGCGCAGTCCCTTGAACTCGGGACTGCGACCGATTCCTTTGTTGATTTGATAAACTGCCATAATCAGAGGAAGAATGAACGTAAGATGGTGGCTGCAACAATTAAAAATATACATGCACCGAACCACGATGCGGCGGTCTTGGACGTATCGGGATCACCCGAAGAGAACTTTGAATACACCTTGACACCACCGATAAGACCCACTACAGCACCAATAGCATAAATAAGCCTTGTGGCCGGGTCGAAATAAGATGTTACCATACCGGTAGCTTCAGTGATACCTGCGATACCGTTTCCTTGTGCAAAAGCACCCGCTTTTGCGAGCAGCAATGATGCCGCGAACAATACTTTTTTCTTCATAGTTTGAAATGTTTTGAGTTAGACAAAAAGTGATTTCGGGTGCAAAAATATAATGGTTAATCCATTGGTTTTTAAAACATTCCATACAAGACATCAGATGTCATCAGATGTCATAACGAAGGTGTTTTTGGTAAGGCGGATTTATAGTAATGGATGTGAAAAGATTATCAAAAATAAATATAAAATCGATTGAAATTTTATAGGTAAGCAACTATAAAAAATAGTTTTACTATAACTATGTTTTTTCCATTAACATTTGTTAAAAAAAATTAACATATTTTATCCAATACATTGGAATATATTCATATTTTTGCTATAGATCATAATTAAAACAAAATAACCTAAAAGATCATTTTATGAAAAAAATAATTTTTAAAAAAGGTGATGAAACCAGAGCTAAGTTTGAGAATTTAAGAGATGAAAAAATTCTGAATGATTCGATATTTTCAGACATATATGATAGCGCTTTTTCACTTATCGCAGAAATATCTAAACAAGACAATTCTGAAAAATCTAAACAATATGATTCAGAAAAATCGGAACATAATAGAGAACGTAATAATATTATAGCATTTATAGGTGAACGAGGTTCTGGTAAAACATCTTGTCTAAAATCTGTGTATAATTCTTTGAACAAACAAAATGGTAATGAGAACTCTCTACCAGCAAAGATAAAGGACATAAAAGTTTCCTTTAACAATCAACTTCCAATAATTGATCCTTCTTATTTAGATGAACAAAGTAATATAATAGAGATTGTAATCGCCCACATGTTTCAATCATTTAAAGAGGCGGTCAATAATAGTAAATATAGTTTTGAAGGAGATAATTTAGAGAAAAAAAGAGAACTCGTCAAGAAGTTTCAGGAAGTAAAAGATGCATTGGATTGTACCAACCCTAAAAAATACAATTATGCGAGTAATGATTCCATCGAAGAGTTGTCAAAGTTAGCTTCAGGCAGTAACCTACGCAATAAAATGGCAGAGCTTGTCAATGGTTACTTAGAGTATTTCAAATCAAATGACGACAAAGATCAACAAATGTTAGTTATAGCAATTGACGACCTTGATGTACAGACAAATCATACTTATCAAATGGTAGAACAAATCCGGAAATATCTTATCATTGAAAATGTTGTAATATTATTAGGTGTTAAGTTAATGCAATTATCTGATTTAATCAAAAAGAAGTATGTAGAGGACTTTAAAGACAAAAATAATGGATTAGTATTGAATGATCAGATAGATGACATGGTTGCCCGATATCTTATAAAATTATTACCATTATCACATCGTCTAAATTTACCAAGTTATAATGAAATACCAGATATTGAGTTAGAAATTGTTCCGACAGATAAATCCGAAAATGGTAAAAATAATAGTTATAAATATATCAATTTGCAAGAGAATGTTTTAAGTCTTATTTACATCAAAACAGGTCTGACATTCTATAATACTTTGGAGCAAGAGAACATGATAGTGCCTCATAATTTACGTGAATTATTAAACTTCATTGCACTGCTCTCTAATATGGAAGACAATGATGAAAATAAAGATAGGAATAGAAATGTTTTTAAACAATACTTTATAGAATCATGGTGTCTTGACAGATTAACCCCAAAGCAACATATTTTCATAAAAGAGCTAAACGAATGTGATGCTATAAATTTTAACAAGTTTATCATTGATTATGTATGTACAGAGTATGATTTCTACTTTAAGAATGGTATAATAAATATTGATAACTCTATTATAGATATAAACAATCGTTGTTATAACGTATCTTTAGCAGATGTGAATTATATATTAGACTCCTTGTCCAGTATTAATAACACGACAACAAAGAGATTTGTATTTGCAATTAAAACAACATACTCTATGGTTTTATATAATAAATTTAATGAGATTAAAAACAATGAAAATATAAAAAAACATGCAGATTTGCTATATAAATATCAGACTGGATGGGATGTATCTTATAAGTCTATAAACAAACTCAATCATATATCCGATTATGAGAAAATGTTAGGCGGAAATATAATCAACATACCGACAAATGAGAAAAACAATCTACGTTATAGCGGTATTATAGAAGCTGCCAAAATGAAAGAGTATTATAACAGTAATTCCATAGAGCAATTTAACATATTTGAACTATTTTTATTGATTACAACATTTTATAATTCTCATGAAGACGCAAGAAAATTAAAGCATTGCTATTATAATTCATTTCCAGTTGAGGAATATCCAGATAACGGGATAGTTGTATTTAACTTTACTTCAATATTATATAATGTTGTAAGGTATCGTATTCTTTATAGGAAATATGTATATATTAAGGAAAATATTGATAGTATGATGGATGAAATACAAAAGTTAAATGTTCAAAAGGATAAAGAAAAAATACAATCTAAAATAGACGCCTACAAGAATATTGAATTGTACAAATTCTTTAATAATATAGAAAAGAAAAAAGATAAATCAATAATCTATAAAATAATAATAGAGTCTCATAACGGTAGATTCAACCTACTTAATTCTTCAATAACTAATATTGAAATATTGGATCTTCTTAGCGACTATATAGGTCGTTTAGATAGAATAAGAACAGAAAATCCTATTGATGATATAAAAACATTTTTAAATAAATTGGACAATTTCAGATATTATAAATATAGCAATAACAATAACAAACATTACAAAGAAAGAAACTTAAATATTATTGGTATTAATGATATGATATCAAAACTTAACAGTGAATCATATAAAGATATTCTAAATTCATATAAACGGCCTTAACAACTTATCCAATGAACAATCTAATCCAGACAATTCAAATCCTATTTCTGCGTCAGAATCCAGAGAAGGTAATCAATAGTTTATACCAATTAGGAGGATGTGATTATATCTCTGGAGATTACGATTCATATAATATTGATATGGCTGAAACTATGGATTTCAGCCATAATCGGGATGAGTTAAGACATATTGATAATAAATCACATACTGAATGGTACAAATCCATAGATCCTCGCACAAAGGAAAAGAGTAAGTGTAATATATTTAACTCTTTACTTCATTTTACAAAAGATATATTAATCGAAAATAGCAATGATATAGTATGTGAGTTCTCGCAGCTTTTACGTTGGCGAGAACTCGTATCATGCTTTGGTGAAGATTTGTTTACTACAGCTCATCTTGCGAACCTAGATTTGATTAGCAAGCGCAAAAGACATTTTTTTGCGTGGTCTCCTACAATCAGGACTAACAACAAGATGCTTAATACTATATATAATCGGGGCTTGTCTGAATTACATTTTCATCTGTTTGGTTCGTCTCTGAACTTTCATATCGGATGGTTGTCACTCATGAATGATATAAGCAATCGTAGAGTCGATTTTGAGAAATTACCTAAATCCAAGTTGGCATTGCCTAATGTATATACTTCTCAACGCTATTGTTCTAATTATATATTGTATATCAAAGCGTATGCTATTCGTACATACTTATTTATTAAGTTGACAAAGATGAATAAATCATCTAATGACGAAAAAGACAATGATGGTTATATTGAAAATATAATCAATAACGTACTTCGTTCAACAACTGAAGAGGATATTGCTGTATATATTCCAGAGTTAATGAACCTTACTAATCAGTTACGACAATTATGCGGTCATAAATATACTGGCGAGTGTGTTGATTATGCAATAAGGACAAATTTGTCCGAGAAAAATTATGATAACAATGAATATCTTAACGTAATCCTTTCCGGAGAAAGATGGATTATGTACAAAATGTTTTCTAAAATATATTCTGGTAATAGGGAATACAAGGGTTTGGAAATATTGTTTTATGCATATATCATAATCAAATCTCAAATCAGGCATGAGTTTGTTCAACTCAACAAGGTGCAAGGATTTGCGAACTTTCAGGAGTACCAAAACAGAAAGTGTAGATTTATAAAACAAAATTCAATTTACGATAGACTCATAGTAAGCAGTACAATATCAAATGCTTTCATAAACCAGAATATAAATTATTTAGAAGCCAGAATATCTCCAAAGGATAGTGTTGTTGAAAATATACAAATGATTCAAAATTGCGATAGAATCGCATTATCTCCTCAATTTATTGTTCCTGCATATAATACTAAAGATTGTAAAATTGATACAAATAAGTTTTATTATATATTCCACTTTATCAAGAAACCTAATTACGAGGTAGATTATTTTAAAGATGAAAATACCGCAATTTTGAAACCTCGCTTTTACAGATTACGTGATGAAGTAAAAAAACAAGCACAAGCGATCAACATTATTCGTAAGGAGCATGTTACGATATCCAATAGAATTATCGGTATTGATGCAGCAAGCTCTGAAATCGGTGTAAGACCAGAAATATTCGCTCATGCTTTTAGGTATCTTAAAAAATATACATATGAGGATAAAGACTATCAGATTATAAATACGAAAAGAAATCCTTTAGGATATACTTATCATGTTGGCGAAGATTTTCTTGATATAGCAGATGGTCTAAGAGCTGTTGATGAAGTTATTAAATTCTTAAATTTTGGAAGAGGTGACAGGATAGGACATGGTCTTGTTTTAGGTACAGATGCATTCAAATATTATGAAAAAAGACATAATTGTATTGTTCTGCCAAAATTGGATTATTTGGATAATACAGTATGGTTACTAATGCAGATTCAGTATTACAATATTGATGTATCATCAAATTTACAACAAGAACTTAGAAATAATTATTGGCGTTTGTTCAATGATATATATATGTATGATAAACAAATTCCTCCTCATATATATTATCAGTCTTGGCTATTACGAGGAGATGATCCCGAGAATGATATATTTGTAAATAAAGGAGTTTATGAAAATCCGATAACGTTTTGGGAACGATGTGGAATAAATGATGGGGCTCTATTTGATGCCGCTAGAAAAATTGAAAATGCAAGAAAATTATATTTCTTTTATCATTTTGATCCTGGTGTTAAGAAAAGAGGTTCTGAAAGTGAAGAGTTTAAAATTTCCTCAGAATATATTAAGCTAATGAGTGATTTGCAAATGAAGATGAGAACTGAAATCGCCGAAAGACATATTGCAATAGAGACAAATCCTACATCAAATTTAAAAATCGGAGATTTTGACAGGTACATAGAGCATCCAATCACAAAATTCTATAATGCCGAACTTGAAACAGACTATCATAAACTTAAATCATGCGCACAAATATCAACATCAATAAACACTGATGATTTGGGAGTTTTCGATACGAACCTGGAAAATGAGTATGCATTAATGGCTATCGCCTTCGAGAAGGAAAAAGATGAAAACGGAATGCCTAAATACTGTAGCAGACAAATATATAACTGGTTGGAATCCATCAGACAAATGGGTGAAGAACAAAGATTTAAACTAAACAATAAAAGATAATATTAAGCAAATGACAACTTATATATTTCTCAAAATACATATTTATTTCCATTTCGTGCATATATAATAAAATAAAAATAATCCAACAATCGTTTAAATTTCAATGATTGTTATTATATTTGCACGTCAATAATTTAAAAAGCAATGATTATGGATATATATGCATTTACCGACAATATAATTCTCTCAAAGATTGGAGAATCTATAAGACGTCAAAGACTTGAACAAAACACAAGTCAAAAGGAACTTGCTGTTTCTGCTGGTATTTCAATAAGCAGCGTTGCATCCATAGAGCGTGGAGAAAGCGTTTCTCTTAAAACACTAATTTCTATACTAAGAGCTCTCAATTCACTACAGATGTTATATGAGCTTCTGAAAGAACCAGAAATCAGTCCGATAGCATACGCCAAGCAATTGGAAAATAAGATGTCACGTAAACGAGCATCTGCAACAAAGATTAACAACTATAAATCTGAATCAGAATGGTAAATTTAGCAAAAGTATATATTTGGGGAGAATATGCTGGAGCCGTATTGTGGAATGATAGTACGGGAATAGCAACTTTCGAGTATGAGCCTTCATTCTCTAAAAAAGGTTGGGAATTATCTCCTTTGATGATGTCTGTTAGGGATAATAGACAATATTCATTTAGAGAATTATCTAAAGACACCTTTATGGGATTGCCTGGACTTTTAGCAGATGCTTTGCCTGATGCATACGGAAAGGCTTTACTGGATAGATGGCTTACTTCTATGGGACGTACTTTTGCGAATCCTGTGGAAAGATTATGTTATCAGGGGAAACGCTCAATGGGAGCATTGGAATTTGTTCCTGCCCAAGATGACTATCTGGAACAATCATCTTCAATTGAAATCAGTTCTTTGGTTGAAGTAGCTTCAGAAGTTTTATCCAACAAAGCGGAATTAGATACTAATCTGAAGGAAAATACGAAAGAAGCACTTATCAACATCATTAAAGTCAGTACATCTGCAGGAGGACAAAGAGCGAAAGCTGTTATCGCCTATAACGACACAACTGGTGAAGTTCGTTCCGGACAAGTTGATGCACCTGAAGGTTTTAATCATTGGTTGTTGAAATTAGATGGCGTAACGAATGCCTCTTTAGGAGATCCTCAACATTATGGAAAGATTGAATATGCTTATTATAAAATGGCATTAAAAGCAGGTTTGGATATGAGTGAATGTCGACTACTTGAGGAAAATGGTCGATCACACTTCATGACAAAACGCTTTGATCGTATAGGCGGAAACGAGAAAGTACACATGCAGACATTGTGTGGATTAGCTCACTACGACTATAAAATGTTGCATGCATACTCGTATGAACAAGCTTTTCAGGTTATGCGCCGTCTTCACTTGCCATATGGACAAGCCGAGCAAATGTTCAGACGAATGGTATTCAATGTAATTGCTCGCAATCAGGATGATCACACAAAAAACATCTCATTTTTAATGGACAAAACCGGCACTTGGAAGTTGTCGCCAGCTTATGATATATCATGGGCATATAATCCAAAAGGAGAATGGACTTCGCATCATCAGATGTCTATCAATAACAAATGGGACAATATTACAAAAGCTGATTTGACAACAGTAGCTGAATCAATGAACATAAAACGTGCAAATGATATAATCAACGAGATTTGTGATGCAGTTTCCATGTGGTCAACCATTGCGAAAATGTACAATATTCCATCTGATATGATTAAAACTATTGACAACACATTGTTGTATAAAAACTATTAATGTTGGCTTAAAGTTTTTTAAACTTCAGCATATTATTAAAATATAACGGGTGTAAACTTATGATTTTCTATGTCTACACCCTTTTATATGTAATAATATATATGAGAAATTACACCATCAAGCATACTTTTCTATATCGAAAACCCTGGTTCTAGTTGTCTTTCTGCGTTTGGCTAAAGCTTTACCGTTTTCATCAAGACACTCTCCTAGCAGTCTGTTTATCCTATCTTCATTACTGACTTTATTGACCAGAAAATCAAATATTACACTATCTGCCAGCTTATGGTGAATCGTCTCTGCCGCTCGGATAGACTTATGTTCATCAGAAAAATCAGACTTCAAGACATCTACTATATTGTTCATTTCCTCGAATGTCAACGATGTATCAAAATCCGGGTCCGGCATCATTCCTTCATACTCAATCAGCTCCATTTTTTCTTCTTCAGTTAAAAATATCGGGGATTCAATGTTGTATTCCACATCGTCAGGATTTATGTCATCTTCAATCTTCACTTCTATTTCCTTCAGTTCCATCGAACGGTTCGGTGTGTTCCGTGTAGCATCCGAATCCAGATAATAGATTATCTTACTCTTTCCCATAACCTCATTGTCTGCATCTTCAGCAAAAACGACATCTTCTCCCCTATCTGAATTTCCACAATCAATCCTATCCGTCTTGTCAAACAGTCTATTCCATAACCCGTTTATCCCACGGCGGAATATAAAGACCCATAAATCACTTAATATGTACATGACACATACAATCTTCACAATCAAATATATTATCGTCTCAATAATCATAACTAAAATGGTTTTAATGGTTTATAATATTCTTTTTTATATAACTCGTTAATCTCATCCCAATGCTGCTGCAAATGTTCCACAAGAATATTGCTTATATATCCCGATATGCTCATGTCCGGAGCAATGACAGGTAGAACACGTTTGATGCAATCCGCCACCTCACGATTGATATACACATGAGAACGATTTGAGGCAGGTATATTCACTAGATACTTTTCTTTATATGAAAACGGTTCTTCTCGCTTCCTACGTTGTTTAGATACATTTGCTTTCGTAGCAACAGAATCTACACTTTCTTCCGGAACGACTTCCGATTCATCTGTTTCAACGGTTTCACGTTCAGGATATTTATGTATTTCCCGTCCAAAGACGGGAATGTCTCCCACCATAATATTTTTGAGCATATCCTCGTCAACATCTACTTTCTTCTTTGCCATAATTATTTCAGATTAAGTTTAACAATCAGTTCTTCCGCCATCTCCGCAATACCGCTGCCTGCAAGCAATTTCGCTGGAGGCGGCAACATTGTACAGCGAAAGAATGAACGCTTGGCATGAGTAATCTCTTTCTCGAATCTACACAGATCTGGTAATACAGAATCAAGCACAGTAAGATGTAACTCTTTCATGATTTCCGAGTACGTTTCAAGCACTTCCGTATTGCTACGCTTCTTAAGCCTATTCCAGAAAAAAATTATGTCTTTAAGCGGAACTTCTTTCCTGCTTCGAGCATAGTCCAATACTGTGGTGGCAAAAGACAGCGTGCTTTGCATTACAATCAAATCAGGTATTGAAGGCGTTAATACATAGTCCATATTTACTATTGTACGGAACACACCCGTTGATTCAACGGTACCAGGCAGATCTACAAAGACAATATCCAGTACATGCTCCTCAGCGAGTTTGTCTGCAGCCTCTCTTGCCTTTTCCGCTGTAGAGCCTATGATGGGATATGCCTTCTTTTGTATTCTGTCCCATTGTTTTTCTACAAGATGCTGATAATATGGACTTGCAGATATCGCCTTCTTATCTCGCTCTCGCATACGTACAAGACTATGCTGAGGAGAATCACAATCGATGATTGCCACATTAAGGTCTTTCTCATAGTGAAGGTAGCTTGCGAGTACTACCGTAAGTGCTGATTTGCCAACCCCGCCTTTCTGGTTGCTTACAGCAACAAATAAACATTCCTTACTCATACAATTAATTTTAGTTATTAAAAAGTCTATTTATCTTCCAATATTCCGTGAACGCTTCCTTCCAACTATCCATTAGCGGCTATTTCCGCTATCGGTATTTTCCATTGTTCCGACCATTATTGCAATTGTTATCGGGGACTTCCGACTATCCGACTGTTACTGGTCGGTATATTGGTCATGACCTTCCATTAACTGTCATATCCGACATTGCTTCCAACTATCCAACCGTTCACGGAAACAACCGACACTGTGACCATTATTCCGTTATAGGAAGGCATATTCCAACCGTTCACACCGCAAAGAAACACCTAAAAATCGGAATAAGATGCATGACTCAAGCAATCTGACCATACATGTCACAAGATGTCACATCATAACATATAACCAACTATTTATCAATAAAATCCATCTATATAATTTTGCAAAGAAAAGTCTATGGAGGTATGATAATCAGTATTTGAGGAGTCGATTCACCGAGGATGGAGGCGACAGCCAATTTTACGAAGGAAAATTCATGTTCAAGCGAACATAGCAAGTTGTGTTTTGAGGCACCCTAAATAAATCCGGGCACTCAAAACAACTTGCCACTCGCCTGACGGCTCGGGATGGGATTCACTCCAAAGTCGTGAATCCATAGCGGAAAATTAGTAACCAATAAAATGTAAAAGTATGCAGACGAACAACAGGAGAAACCAAAGAAAAGGTGTAGGCAGGAAACCGAAAATTGATCCGGCTATACATCGCTATGTGGTCCGATTGACATCGGAAGAGAACGGACACTTCGACATCCAATTCCAAAAATCAGGATTCAAGGAGAGGTCTAAATTCCTAAAGGCTCTAATCTTCGAGCGTGAAGTAAAGGTGGTAAAGATTGACAAGGCGGCGATAGACTACTATATCCGTCTGACAAATTTCTACCATCAGTTCCAAGCCATCGGCAACAACTACAACCAGACAGTGCGAGCCATGAAAGCCAACTTCGGGGATAAACGGGCATTCGCCCTTGTCGCCAAGTTGGAGAAAGCCACACTGGAGTTGGTGGTGCTGAGCAAGCAGATTATCGCCCTCACACGCGAGTTTGAAGAGAGGTATCTGAACCGTAAAAGCGGAGGTTGATATGGTGGCGAAGATTAACAGAGGTGCTTCACTCTACGGAGCTGTTATCTACAACCAGCAGAAGGTGAACGAAGCGACAGGTTGCATCATAGCAGGCAACCGTATGATTACCGATTCCATCTATGACCCTGATAGGATTGTCTCTCAGACGATGTTCGCCTTTGAGAGTTACCTCGCTGCCAACCGCAACACTGAGAAGCCTATCCTGCATATATCGCTCAATCCCACTTTGGATGACAATCTTACCGACAGTCAGTTTGCGGATTTGGCAAGAGCCTATATGCAGAAGATGGGATACGGCAACCAGCCCTACATCGTCTATCTCCACGAGGATATAGACCGCAGACATATACATATTGTATCTACCTGCGTGAATGAGAATGGAGAGAAGATAGACGATGCCTACGAATGGAACCGCTCGATGAAGGCATGCCGAGAATTGGAGCAGATGTTCGGATTAAAGCAGATTGCCGACAAACGCAGGGAACTGTTGGAGCCTTATCTCAAGAAAGCGGACTACACCCGTGGCGATGTGAAGCAGCAGGTATCCAACATTCTCAAAAGTGTCTTTACCTCGTACCGCTTCCAATCCTTCGGCGAGTACAGTGCTATGCTCTCGTGCTTCAACATCGAGGCAAAGCAGGTCAAGGGCGAGTTCGACGGCAAGCCCTATTCGGGTATCATCTACACGATGACCGAAGACAACGGCAAGCCTATCTGCACGCCCATCAAGTCCTCGCTTATCGGCAAGCGTTTCGGCTACGAAGGTGTGGAAAAGCGTATCGCCTACAATGCTCAGGAGTTCCGAGCGAAGAAGTGGCAACCAAAAATCCGCAACGATGTGGCTCTGGCTATGCACGGCTGTCGTGGCAACCGCGAAGAGTTCGTGCGTCTGCTTGGCAGCAAGGGCATTGATGTGGTGTTCCGAGAGAACGATGCCGGTCGCATCTACGGTGTCACCTTCATCGACCACCACAACCGCGAGGTATATAACGGCTCACGCTTGGGCAAGGAGTTATCGGCAAACAACTTCGAGAAACTATTCAACTCGCAGGGCGACATTCCATGGGAGGATATGCCGAAAGGATTCTCCGAGAGTCAGAGCCTTACCTCTTCCGACCTTGAATCGGGATTGGAGCAAGCCTTCGGAATCTTCTCGTTTGATGCTCCTGGCAATGACCCGCAGGAGGATATGCTCGCCAAGCAGTATCAGCAGAAAAAGAAGAAGAAAAAACGCCGTTCACGCGGTATATCGTAAATCAATTTCACAAACCATTAAAACGAATTTATTATGCAACAAGAAGATGATTTGAGAGGATTGGCAAAGGTCATGGAGTTTATGCGTGCCATATCCATTATATTTATTGTTATCCACATCTATTGGTTCTGTTACCAAGCCTTTGTGGATCTGGGTGTCAATATCGGAGTAGTAGACAAGATTCTGCTCAACTTTCAGAATACGGCAGGGCTGTTCAGCAACCTGCTTGTGACAAAGGTGTTCGCCATCATATTCTTGGCTCTCTCGTGCCTCGGCACAAAGGGCGTGAAGAATCAGAAGATGACATGGCAGAAGATTTACGCGACCTTCCTCGGAGGTCTTGTTCTCTTCTTTATGAACTGGTGGATGCTCGACCTGCCATTCTCGGCCATCGTGAATATGGCTATCTATACGGTGACGATGACTGTCGGATATATCCTTCTGCTTATGTCGGGGGTATGGATTAGCTGTATGTTCAAGCATAACCTTATGGAAGATGTGTTCAATGTGGCCAACGAGAGTTTTATGCAGGAGACACGACTGATGGAGAACGAGTATTCGGTAAACCTGCCTACGAAGTTTGTCTATCAAGGCAAGGAATGGGACGGTTGGATAAATGTAGTGAATCCGTTCCGAGCAACCATTGTATTGGGAACACCGGGTAGCGGTAAGTCGTATGCCGTAGTGAACAACTACATCAAGCAGACCATAGCCAAAGGCTTTGCCACATACATCTACGACTACAAGTTTGATGACCTCTCGGTTATTGCTTATAACGAGCTATTGAAGAATATCGACAAGTACAAGGTGAAGCCAAGTTTCTATGTCATCAACTTTGATGACCCACGTCGCTCACACCGCTGTAATCCCATCAACCCGAAGTTCATGGTGGATATCAGCGATGCATACGAGAGTGCGTACACGATAATGCTCAACTTGAATAAAACATGGATTCAGAAGCAGGGCGACTTCTTCGTGGAATCTCCGATTATTCTTTTGGCTGCGATTATCTGGTATCTTAGAATCTACAAGGACGGAAAGTATTGTACCTTCCCACATACGATTGAGTTCCTGAACAAACCGTATGCGGATATCTTTACTATTCTGACCTCTTATCCTTCGTTGGAAAACTACCTATCTCCATTTATGGACGCATGGAAAGGTGGAGC
>JAZRNQ010000114.1:0-2725 GCA_045648285.1 Bacteroidales bacterium
CGTCGTAATTATATTTTCGATACTATAAAAGGCGTTTTTAAACGTTTTGGTTTTCAACCTATTGAGACTCCTTCTATGGAGAACCTCTCAACTCTTCTCGGCAAATACGGAGAAGAAGGCGACAAACTTTTATTTAGAATACTCAACTCTGGCGACTTCATGTCGGGCGTGCAACAGAATGGCGAGCCTCTTCAAGCAGAGAAGATTGCTGGCAAGATTTGTGAAAAAGGTCTCCGTTATGACCTTACCGTGCCTTTCGCTCGTTTCGTGGTGCAGTACCGCGACCAGATAGCATTCCCATTCCGTCGCTATCAGATTCAGCCAGTATGGCGTGCCGACCGTCCTCAGAAAGGTCGTTACCGTGAGTTCTATCAATGCGACGTCGACATCGTTGGAAGTAACTCAATACTCAACGAGGCTGAACTCGTACAAATCGTCGATGAGGTTTTCAATGCCTTGAAGATTAACGTCGTCTTAAAGATAAACAATAGAAAAGTCCTCGCTGGTATAGCAGAATATATCGGCAAACCTGACGCTCTCGTCGACATCACCGTAGCTATCGACAAACTCGATAAGATTGGTATTGACGCTGTCAATGCAGAACTCGCACAAAAAGGCTTGGACGCAACAGCAATAGAGAAGTTACAACCTATCCTCTTCATGAAAGGCGACGCTCGCGAGAAATTTGCTCAGCTTAAGTCATTGATGAGCGGCATCGAAGTGGGAGAGAAAGGCATCGAAGAACTCGAGACATTGTTCGACTATATCGATGATATGAACGTAGGCATCGAGATAGAACTCGACCTCACCCTCGCTCGTGGCTTGAATTATTACACAGGAGCTATCTTCGAAGTCAAGGCTAAAGACGTGGCTATGGGCAGCATCTCAGGCGGCGGTCGCTACGACAACCTCACAGGCATCTTCGGACTTCAGGGTGTCTCTGGCGTCGGCATCAGCTTCGGCGCTGACAGAATATACGACGTTCTCACAGAGTTGAACCTCTTCCCAGAAAAGAACGGCGACATCACTGAAGTCATCTTCCTTAACTTCGGTCCAAAAGAGGAACGCTACTGTCTCCCTTATCTCCAACAACTTAGAAGAAACGGCGTCAACGCAGAGATTTATCCTGACGCGGCAAAACTTCAGAAACAGATGAAATATGCCGACCAACGCGGTATTCCTGTGGTTATCATGGCTGGCGAAGATGAGATGAATAACAAGACATTCACCGTCAAATTCATGAAAGAAGGAAGACAAGAAAAAGTAGCAGCAGAAAATTTAATTGAAATTATCAAATAAAAATTTTACATATGAATACACATTATATTTCAGCAGAAACATTAACATTTGAAAGAGTTAATGAGATTATCACAAAAGGTTATAAACTTGCATTGTCAGAAGACGCTAAGGCTCGCATCCAAAAATGCCGCGACTATTTAGACAAGAAGATGGAGACACAGACAACTCCAATCTACGGTATCACAACAGGTTTCGGTTCATTGTGCAACCACAGCATCTCTAAAGAAGACCTCAGCACACTTCAAAAGAACCTCGTGATGTCACACGCTTGCGGTACTGGCGAATTCGTTCCAAAAGAAATCATCCGTATCATGATTTTATTGAAAGTCCAAAGCTTGTCATACGGTAACTCAGGCGTTCAAGTCGTTACAGTACAACGTCTCATCGACTTCTTCAACAACGACGTTCTTCCAGTAGTTTATAACCAAGGTTCTCTCGGCGCATCAGGCGACTTAGCTCCATTGGCAAACTTGATGTTACCTTTACTCGGTTTAGGTGAAGTACATTACAAAGGCGAAATCGTTCCTGCTGAAGTAGTTATGAAAGAATTCGGTTGGGAAGCTATCACACTCCAATCAAAAGAAGGTTTGGCTCTCCTCAACGGTACACAGTTCATGAGCTCATACGGTACTTACGTATTGCTCAAGGCTTTCCGTCTCTCATATCTCGCCGACCTCATCGGTGCTGTTTCATTAGACGCTTTCGACGGCCGCATCGAGCCTTTCTTCGATCAAGTACATCAAATCCGTCATCACGAAGGACAAATCAAGACAGCTGAGAGATTCCGTAGCTTGTTAAAAGGCAGCGAATTGATAGCACGTGAAAAGAAACACGTACAAGACCCTTATTCATTCCGTTGCATCCCACAAGTACACGGCGCATCAAAAGACGCTATCAAATATGTAGCTTCTGTATTCATGAATGAAATCAATGCTGTTACCGACAACCCAACAATTTTCCCAGACGAAGATTTAGTCATCTCAGCAGGTAACTTCCACGGTCAGCCTCTCGCTATCACATTAGACTTCTTGGCAATAGCAATGGCTGAACTCGGCAACATCAGTGAAAGAAGAGTTTACCAACTCATCGGCGGCAAACGCGAACTTCCTTCATTCTTGGTAGCAGAACCAGGTCTCAACTCAGGTTTCATGATTCCACAATATGCAGCAGCTTCAATCGTAAGCCAAAGCAAACAACTCTGCGCTCCAGCATCAGTCGACAGCATCGAGTCATCACAAGGTCAAGAAGACCACGTAAGTATGGGTGCTAACGCAGCAACAAAAGCATTACGCGTAGCTGATAACTTAGAAAGAGTACTCGCTATCGAGTTGTTCAATGCAGCACAAGCTTTAGACTTCAGAAGACCACTCAAGTCATCAGAAGCAATCGAAGCTTTCGTAGCAGAATACCGCAAACACGTTGAGTT